>NZ_JAPWCL010000002.1:0-210311 GCF_041433955.1 Pauljensenia sp. 20925_1_25
CTACACGGTTTTGTTGGGCAACGCGCACCATGCGCCACCAGTGTGGAGGGTGCCGGCGGGCCCGCAGGGCCTGGCCGGGCTTCGAGCCGACGCGCCGAGCCGCAGGCTCGCGGCGCGGACGGCGAGCGGGCGGGCGGGCCCGACGGCACCCGGAACACCGGTGGCGCAGCCAGCAGGAACACCGGTGGCGCAGCCAGCAGGAACACCGGCGGCGCAGCCAGCAGGAACACCGGCGGCGCAGCCAGCAGGAACACCGGCGGCGCAGCCAGCAGGAACACCGGTGGCGCAGCCAGCAGGAACACCGGCGGCGTTACAAGCTCACTTGTCGTTGACCAGGTCCAGCCATGTGCGACGCTCGCCGACGAGGATGCCGAAGTCGCGGTTCTGGTCGGCGATGGCGGCGTCGGTGGCGGGGTTCTTGATGAGGGCGGCCAGTACATCGGGGGCTGCGGTGATGGCGCCGACGCCCTGGCGGACCAGCTCGAGGACCTGCTCGGAGTTCTTGAAGGAGGCGGCCAGCACGTCGGCCTTCAGGTCGTAGGTGCGCAGGGTGCGGTGGATTTCGGAGGCGACGCGCACGCCGTCGATGCCGTAGTTGTCCATGCGGTTGACGTAGGGGGCGACGTAGCGGGCACCCGCCTTGGCGGCCATGAAGCCTTGCATGGAGGAGTGGATGCCGGTGGCCGTGACCTGCATGCCTTCGCGTACGATGCGCGGGATCGCGGCGAAGCCCTCACGCGTGACGGGGAGCTTAATGAAGAGGTTGCCGCCGATTTCGCCGCGCAGGGCGCGGGCTTCGGCGACCATGTCGTCGGCGCGCTGGGAGACGATCTGGACGTGCAGTTGAGCACCGTCGGGTAGGACTGACTTGATGGCGTGGAGGACTTCGAGGGGTTCCTTGCCTTCGCGGTAGAGAATCGTCGGGTTGGTCGTCACGCCGTCGATGGGCAGGTATTCCAGGGTCTTCTTGATGGAATCGACGTTGGCGTGGTCGATGAGGATGAGCATGTGGAGCTCCTTTGCGCATTCGTGGGATTTTCGCACCTATAGGATAGCGCGGGCGGGAGCAGCCCACCGGCTGCTCCCGCCCGTCACGAATGCTCGACCTGCGGTTACTTCGCGGAGGAGGAGTGGTAGTTCGGTGCTTCCGTCGTCATTTGGACGTCGTGCGGGTGCGACTCGCGCAGGCCTGCGCTGGTGATGCGCACGAAGCGACCGTTGGCCTTGACCTGGGCGATCGTGGAGGCTCCCAGGTAGAACATGGTCTGGTGCAGGCCGCCGACGAGCTGATAGATCACCGAGGCGAGGGAGCCGGTGTAGGGCACCTGGCCCTCGATGCCCTCGGGGACGATCTTGTCGTCGGAGGTGACGTCGGCCTGGAAGTAGCGGTCCTTGGAGTAGGATTTGCGACCGCGCGAGCTCATGGCACCGAGCGAGCCCATGCCGCGGTAGCGCTTGAACTGCTTGCCGTTGGTGAACACGACTTCGCCGGGGGACTCCTCGCAGCCGGCCAGCAGGGAGCCGAGCATGACGGTGTCGGCGCCGGCGACGAGGGCCTTGCCGATGTCGCCCGAGTACTGCAGGCCGCCGTCCGCGATGAGCGGGACTCCGGCGGGTCCGCAGGCCTTGGCGGCGAGGTGGATGGCGGTGATCTGGGGGACGCCGACGCCGGCGACGACGCGGGTCGTGCAGATCGAGCCGGGGCCCACGCCGACCTTGACGGCGTCGACGCCCGCGTCGATGAGGGCTTGCGCGCCCTCGGTCGTGGCGACGTTGCCGCCGATGATGTCGATGCCGGCGAAGGTCGGGTCGGCCTTAATGCGGCGGATCATGTCGAGGGCCAGCTGGGCTCCACCGTTCGCAGTGTCGACGACGAGGACGTCCACGCCGGCTTCGGCTAGGGCGGTGGCGCGCTCCCAGGTGTCACCCCAGTAGCCGACGGCCGCGCCGACGATGAGGCGGCCGCGCGAGTCCTTCGTGGCGTTGGGGTACTGCTCGGTCTTGACGAAGTCCTTGACGGTAATGAGGCCGGTCAGGTGGTCATTCTCATCGACGATGGGCAGCTTTTCGACGCGGTGTTCGGCTAGCAGGTGCTTGGCGTGCTCGCGGGAGATACCGACCTGACCGACGACGAGGCGGTCGCGAGGGGTCATGCAGTCGCGCACGCGCAGGGTGGCCCATTCGTCCTGGGGGACGAAGCGCAGGTCGCGGTTGGTGATGATGCCGACGAGGGTGCCGTCTTCGTCCACGACGGGGAGACCGGAGACACGGTAGTGGCCGCACAGGCTGTCGAGTTCGTCGATGGTGGCGTCGGGGCCGACGGTGACGGGGTCCTCAACCATGCCGGATTCGCTGCGCTTAACCTGGCGGACTTGCGCGGCCTGTTCCTCGATGGAGAGGTTGCGGTGGAGGATGCCGATGCCGCCCTGGCGGGCCATGGCGATGGCCATGCGTGCTTCGGTGACGGTGTCCATGGCGGCGGACAGGAGCGGCACGCGCAGGGAAATGTTCTTTGTCAAGCGGCTGGATGTGTCAACGGATGAAGGAACGACGTCCGTGAGCTCGGGCAGGAGCAGGACGTCGTCGTAGGTGAGGCCGGTGAGGCTGAAAGGATCGTGTGTTGAAAGTTCTCCCATGGGCCAATTGTAGGTGGTCGCAGACGCATTCGCGTCATTACCCTTTCCCCGGGCGAGGCTCGGGTACGAGGCCTGGGCGGCCTTCCTGGGCACAGTAGCCTCGCGCGAGAGACGCGTCACGGGCGAGGCTACCCGCCGTCATGGGGGTAGCCGCGGGGTGCCACCACCCAGCTTTCAGGCGGCCCGCTGGGCGCGCGTGGAGGCCCCGGCCATCGCGGTTGCCCCGGTGACTGTCAAGTAGATGGGAGCGGCACCCCGCGCGAGCATGCGGGCGGCGGTCAGGGCGTCGGGACGCCCTTCCCACACGCGCATGGAGACGGACCCGTCGGGCGCGATCTCGTGGATCCAGCGGCCCATTCCGGCGCGTGCGTGGGAGTCGGCCCAGGCAACGGCGCGCGCGTAGTCGACGGCGAGGTCTTCGGCGAGGTCAGGGACGACCAGTTCAGCGAGGACGCGGGCGGCGCTGGCGGCCTCGCACACGACCCAGTGCATACGTTCGGGCGCGACGACGATGCCGGTGGAGTCGAGGGTGTAGACGATGCCGCCGACACCGTCCTCGGTCCATCCGTCGGCGTGGGCGCGTTCGTACAGGGAGATGGCGGTGTCGAGCATCCACGGCCCGGGGGTTTCACCCATGTGGATGAGGATGGCGCAGACTTGCCCGATGAGGCGCGCGGCCTTGAAGCCGAGGCCGGGCAGGGTATCGCCGGGTCGGATGAGTTCGAGCGGGGGCTGGTCGCAGGTCGGGGGCAGGGGTCGCCATTCCTCGTCGAAGAGGTCGGGCATGGCGAAGCCGGAGCGGGCGGCGATTTCCCCGACGAGGCGCAGGATAGAGCGGGCGCGGTCGAACCACACGCGGTTCAAGGTGGCTTCCCAGGCGGCCAGGTATGACTGGGCGGTGTCGAGATTGGTGGAGAGGCGTCGCAGGGGCGAGCACACCTCGGTGGCGGCGTCGATTTCTTCGCGCACGGCACCGTAGGAGGGGTCCCACCAGCGCTGGTCTTGGTCCTTCTCGAGATCCGCGAGAAGGTCGGCGGCCTCGGAGTGCCCGGCCATGAGGGCGGCTGCGGCAGCGCCGATCATAGCGGACTGGGCGCGCTGGGACAGGACGGAGCGGGGCACGGGGATCGCGCTGGTTTCGGAGGTGGAGACTACCTCGGAGTACCAGCTGCCGTTGGCGGCGCGCAGGGGACCGGTCAGGGCGGCGAGGCCGTGGGACACAAGGTGGGACGCGCCTTCGATTCCGCGCATTTGCGCGAGTGCGAACACGTGGGTCATGCGCGCGCTGATGCGTGCGTCGAGGGGACGTCCAAGGTCGACCTGACCGTCGGCGCGCAGGAAGGCGTAGCCAACTCGGGCTTTCGACCGGGACGCGAAGGCAACGAGCGCGTCGAAATCGGCGTCGAAGGCGCGGCGTAGATCCTCATTGTTCCAGGGGGCGTTCATGACTGTTCTCCTGCCTGTCCGTACCCTCACGGTACCACCTGACCAGGGCTCTTGGCGCGAACGCGCACCCCGCGTGGGCGATCAGTCAAACATGAGGCCCGTCGGCCTCGTCAAGGGGCTAGGACCGACCGACCAGTTGAAGGTCCGCCTGGGGTGCCAGGAGCGCGAGGGCTTCTTCGACGCAGGCGTTGATCGTGCGCACGCGCTGCACGTGGGGGGCCAGGATGTCGGGCGCGTCGGTGCCGACGATGATGGTGGGTCCACCGTAGCGGGAGATGAGTCCTTCGATGGTGTCGGCGCAGGCGGGGCCGCACCCCAGCACGATGGCGATGGCAGGCACGCCGCCGCGCACGTATTCGCGGAAGCGGTCGTCGGCGCACACGCCCCCGTAGTGTTCGCTGGACAGGACGCGCACGTCGCAGCCGTACCAGGCCAGGGCAACGCCGATGACCTGGGCGGGCGTCTCGTGGAGTGCGTCGGTGATCAGGGCGACGCGGTCACCGCCGACGAAGGAGCGGGCGGGGCGCGAGAGGTGGACGGATCGGCACACGCGCTGGAAGGCGTTGAGCAGCATGAGCGCGGGTGGGGCACCCACGGGGTCCCCACCCGGGGTGGTGCGCAGGGTTTTGAGGGTGGGCTCGACGAAGCGCGACCACGTGTGGACGAGGCCGTGGCTGGCGACGGTCGCTTCGAGAGCGTCCTCGAGGCGGGGGATGTCGTCGGAGAGAACGATGGAACGTAGCTGGGACGCGGTGACGTGTCCGGCGTTGGGATGAGCGGTGACGTCGGAGAGGGCACGCTTGGCGGCCTCGGCGGCGGGGAGGCCCGCGTGCAGGTGGTTGACCATGGCCCGTAGGCGCTCGACGTCTTCTGGCTGGTAGCGGCGGCGTGAGCCGGCCTCGCGCCTGGCAGGGCCGAGGCCGTAGCGCCGTTCCCAGGTTCGAAGCGTGGAGGCGGAGACGCCGAGTTCGTCGGCGACGGAGGACACAGTGCGGGAACGGTCGGCGTGCGCAACGTGCGTAAGGATCGCTCGCGGCATGGCTCCTCCCCTCTGTGCGCCTGCGTACGCTTACAGATTCTTGTCTGTCAGGCCCGGAGACGCCACAGGAACGGGTGCGTTACACCTCTCAAAGTTATTCAAAAAGTTGTTCATTGTTCATTCAGTGCGTCCATCTCAGTTTTTCCGTATTTCCACTGCCCAGGACGCCGCTCCATGAGAACTGGCTCATACTTCTGACAAGAGCCTTGAATAACTACCGCACAAGTGTCTATCCTTGCGGACATCGTGTGCCGAAAATGTCGGCACGACAGACAAGAAGGAGGCACCCAATGACTGACGTCTCCCGTCTGCCCGGCCCCATGATCGACGCGTGGGAATGGCAGTACGAAGCGGCGTGCCGAGACCTGGACACCGAGCTGTTCTTCCATCCCGAGGGTGAGCGCGGCTCCACGCGTCGGCGTCGCGCTGCGAACGCCAAGGCGATTTGCGCTACCTGCCCGGTGATCGAGCAGTGCCGGTCCTATGCTCTGGCCGCCCAGGAGCCCTACGGCATCTGGGGTGGAATGACCGAGGAAGAACGTCGTGAGGAGATCCGCTCCTCCGGACGTGGACGTCGCGTGTCCTGATCACGCAAATGAAGTGCCGGTGCGGCATCGCCACCGCGATGCCGCACCATTTTAGTGCCCACAACTCGCCCAACACCTTGATCGACGTTCCCCGGGAGGACGCATGACCACCAACGATTCCACGGCCTCGTCGACGGAGAAGAAAGCCGTCGCCGGGCAGGAAACGAACATCTACAAGACCCTCTTCATGGTCACCGCGCCGGTTACCGCCCTGCTTGCGGGCGCGTGCGTGTGGATGGGCGTCCAGCTCTCGTCCACCTCCCCGGCGAGCCAGGCAACGCCGGGAACCCCGGCGGCCTCCGCGCAGATGCCGTCGGCTGAGCAGAGCGCCGAACCCAGCCAGACGAACGCGAACAACCTGGCGATCATGAACTCGTTCATGCGCCACGACCCGAACGATCAGCAGGCCAAGGGCGACGTCAACGCGCCCGTGACGATGGTCGTCTTCTCTGACTTCGCGTGCCCGTATTGCACGAAGTTCGCCCGCGAGATCGACCCGGCGCTGACCGACCTCGTGGAGGATGGCACGCTGCGCGTCGAGTGGTACGACCTAGCGCAGATCACCGACTCCTCTCCCCTGGCGGCCCAGGCGGGTCTCGCGGCGGCCGAACAGGGCAAGTTCTGGGAATTCCACGACGTCGTCTACGCGGCGGCGGACCCGACCGGACACCCCCAGTACTCCGAGCAGGCCCTCGTCGACTTCGCGCAAACGGCCGGGGTGCCCGACCTGGACAAGTTCCGCACGACGATGCTCGCCGACCACACCGTCACCAAGGTGAAGTCCGCCAAGGAGCAGGCACACCAGGCCGGTATCACGGGCACGCCCACCATGTTCATTAACAAGGCGTACATTCCCGGGTTCCGCGACGCCACCTACGTGCGCAACACCGTGCTGGCGCAGCTGGCCGAGACGGCGTCCTGAGACTGCGGGCGACGCGGCCCGCGCCGCGCACGGCACATCATACGTACACGGGGGCGGCCCGGAAGGATTCCTTCCGGGCCGCCCCCGTAGCGTTCAGTGTGCGAAGGCGCTCAGCGCTCCACAACCGCCAGCACGTCGCGCGAGGACAGGATCTGGAACTCCTGGCCCTCGTACTTGACCTCGGTGCCGCCGTAGCGCGAGTAGATAACCACGTCGCCAACCTTGACGTCGACGGGAATACGGTTGCCCTTGTCGTCCACGCGACCGGGGCCCACGGCGATAACTTCGCCTTCCTGCGGCTTCTCCTTGGCGGTATCCGGAATAACCAGGCCGGAGGCGGTGGTCTGCTCGGCCTCAACCTGGCGGATGACGATGCGGTCCTCGAGGGGCTTAATGGAGATCGACATTGTCGCTCCCTTTCTTCTGTGTCACGAAGGTGCTCGTCCTTTCCCTGCCGTCGCGGGGGTCAGGTGCAGGACCGGTCGCGGGGCGATCCCGCGTTTCCTCTTCGAGTGTAGTTGCGCTCCTGGCACTCGGGCAACCCGAGTGCCAGGAGGTTCACCGAGGGCGATTCGTCCGCCGTCCATTTATGCAATCGAGCGCGCACCCGCCGCTTCGCGAGCGTGCCGGTGACGGCCTCGCCGCGCCAGAGATGGGACAATGGCCCGGTGAACACCTTGACCCCGATCCTGTCCTCGCCCGGCTGGGAGCTGCTGGAGTCTCTCCAAGCCCGCCAGGAGACCAACCCGATGCCGCTGCGCGAGCTGGGGGCCGCCCTGCGCGCCTCGGGCATCGAGGCTGACCTGGCTGCCGGAGTCCTCACACAGCTGGCCCTGCGCCAGGCAGCGCGCGCCAAGTTTGGCCCGTTCGCCTCACACATGGTGTTCACGCGCGACGGGCTGGAGCAGGCGACGCGTCTGGTGGTGGCGGCGCGCCACGCGCAGCGCTTCCGCGCCTCGGGGGCGAGGCGGGTGGCGGATCTGGGCTGCGGGATCGGCGCGGACGCGCTGGCGATTGCGGGCCTGGGCCTGGATGTTCTCGCGGTTGATATCGACCCGGAGGCGGCGGGGGCCGTGGCCGCGAATCTGCGCGATTTCGAGGGAGCGCAGGTTCGCCTGGGCGACGTCATGGACCTGGATATCGCGGAGTTGGCTTCCGAGGGCGTAGACGCGATCTTTGCCGACCCCGCCCGGCGTACGGGGGCCTCGCGAGGGTCGGCGCGCATCACAAACCCGGAGGATTGGTCCCCGCCCCTGTCCGCGGTCCTCGGCTGGGCGCATGCGATTGAGCGTGTCGGCGTCAAGGTGGCGCCCGGTATCGCGCATGACGTCATTCCGGCGGATTGGCATGCGCAGTGGGTGAGCGTGGGCGGCGATCTCGTCGAAGCTTCCCTCTGGTCTCCCGCACTGGCACCGGAGGGCCGGGGACGGTCCTGCCTCCTCCTGGACGAGGCCGGGGCAGCCCATGCCCTCTCCTCCCCCGAGGGGATGGCTGCGAATACGCCCGCTGAGCGCGTGGAGGTTGCTCCCCTCGGGGCTTTCATCGCGGAAGCCGATCCGGCGGTGATTCGCTCGGGTCTGCTCGGGCGTCTCGCTGACAAGACCGGGGCGGGTATCGTGTCCGACAAAATCGCCTATCTGACAGGCGACGATTTACCTGATAACCCCTTCTATGACCGCTTCGAAGTGCTCGAGGTGACAAACCTTCGCGCCAAGGCAATCTCTGCAGCGCTCACATCGCGAGACGCGGGCAGTGTTGAGATCAAGAAACGCGGCGCGGACATCAATCCCGACGAGCTGCGCAAATCTCTCAAGCTGGGCGGCGGTAGCGCCCAGTTGACAGTCATTGCGACGCGCCTGGCCGGGCGTCACCGCGCGATCATCTGCAAGAGGTTGCCCAAAAACCTGTAAGGAAGCTCTCCACCGGCACACAGCGAGGCCCTGACACAATGGAGGAAATCAGCGAAAGGATCGATCATGACCTTGCCATTCGGTTCCTCCCAGCGTTCTACACTCGGTGTCGAGTGGGAGCTCCAGCTCGTCGACCGTGACTCGCACGATCTGCGTCAAAGCGCGGACGCGATCATCGACCGCGCCACGACCGACGGCAAGCTCTATCCCGGCATCCATCGCGAGATGCTCCTCAACACGATCGAGGTCGTTTCCAAGCCGCGCTCGACCGTCGCCGAGTGCGTCGCTGACCTGACCGACTGCATCGACTACCTGACCCCCCTGGCCTCGGACCTGCGCATTGACCTGGCCACCGCCGGAACACACCCCTTCGCGCGCCCGGGCCGCCAGCGCGTCACCGACTCACGCCGCTACGCCCAGCTCGTCGAGCGCACCGCCTACTGGGGCCACCAGATGCTCCTGTACGGCGTCCACGTGCACGTCGGCGTCGAAGACCGCGCGAAAATCCTGCCGATCCAGGCTGCGCTCACCGCCTACCTGGGCCACCTGCAGGCGATCTCCGCGTCTTCTCCGTTCTGGGCAGGCGAGGACACCGGCTACGCCTCCAACCGCGCGATGGTCTTCCAGCAGCTACCCACCGCCGGTATCCCGCGTCAGTTCGACACGTGGGAGGACCTGGAGGCCTACACGGACGACATGATCCGTACGGGCGTCATCGAGGGCTTCGACGAGGTCCGCTGGGATATCCGCCCCTCGCCGACTTTCGGCACGATCGAGAACCGCATGTACGACGCGGCGACGAACGCCACTGAGGTCGGCATCTTCGCGGCCCTCACCCACGTCCTCGTCGAGTACTTCTCGCGCCTGTACGACGCCGGTGAGCCGCTGCCCGTCCTACCGGACTGGTTCGTCGCGGAAAACAAGTGGCGCTCGGCCCGCTACGGCTTGGACGCAGACCTCATCATCTCGCGCGACGGCACGACCGAAAGCGCCCGCGACGGCATCGCACGCCTGAAGGAAGAGCTGGCTCCCGTGGCCGCTGATCTTGGCTGCGCGCGCGAGTTCGCCGACCTGGACACGATCCTGTCAATCGGAGCCGCCTACGAGCGCCAGCGCGCCGTCGCCGCGGCCGCACGCCCCGGCCAGGGCCTCGACGCCGTCGTGGACCTTATGCGCGCCGAGATGACTGCGGGTCGTCCCCTGGCACTCGCCGAGTTCGCAGCCCTGAGCGCCTGACCCCACGTCCCCGGCGCGGCAGCGAGGCGCGTGAACTGCGTCCGGGGCGGGGCCACAGCCTCGTGACTGAGCAGACACCTTCCCAGCGCACTATTAGTCCACTCCCAGGCTATCGGAGTATCCTATCCTCCGGAAAAACGAAATGGCTTGAGAGGACATCACCGTGTCGCAAGAAGAGACGGACTCGCCCGAGCCCCGCCGCACCACTTTTCGCAGGATCGGTGCGCCACTGAGCGCAACAGCACGCACCCTCTGGCTTCTGCTCTCATCGCTGGCGCGCCTGACGGTCCGATGGCTGTCCCACGCCCCTGCCACAACCGTCGTGACGGTTGCCCTGACCCTGATGTCCGCCACCTACTGGGTGTGGCGCGACCAATTCAGTGTCCTTGAGGCTAGCCCCTCAGCCTCCCACTGGTGGTCGATCTTATCCTCCGTCGGAGCTGTCCCCGGGCACTTCCTGGCCACCGCCGTCCTCGGCATCGCAACGATGATCGTCGCGGGTGGCGCAGCCGAACGCCACCTGGGCACCCGCGTGTGGATCGCTGCCGCGCTCGCCGGACAGGTCGTCGGCGTCACCGCGACGTGGGCGACCCTGCCCCTGCTCAAGCGCGCGATCACCGAGTGGGGCCAGGCCATCGGCGAAGGAACCCTGTGGGGGACGAGCCTCATGCTCATCGCCCTGGCTGGTGCCGCCGTGCAGTCGCTAGGGGCACGCTGGCGGTGGAGGGCGCGTTTCCTCCTCATCGGTATCCTCGCTCTCGCCTCCGCGATCCTCGGCTCGGCGATCTCCTACGCGCGCGTGTGGGCGCTCCTGGCCGGCATGATCGCTGCTCGTCTGCTGGGTGTACGGGGTTCCAACTCCGAAACCACCGACGAGGTCACGCTCGGCCGCCAATTCGCCTCGATCGCTGCCCTGTGCTGGGCGTGCGCCGCAGCCCTCACGGTTGTCTCCTCCGCGCCCGAAGGCCCCCTCGCGCAAATGCGCTGGTCGCTGGGGCCGGCCTGGTGGCTCGAGGGCCGTACGGGGGTCATCACAACCCTTCTGTGCCTGGCACCCGTCACCCTGCAACTGATCTTCGCCTACGGACTGCGTAGGGGACGGCGGGCCGCCTACGTTGGCACCCTCATTCTCCAGGGCATCCTCGGCGTTTCGACGCTGACGTCAACCACCGTCGAACTCCTTGCTTGGAACGGGCCGGATGACCCCCTGCGTCCCGAGGTGACGACGGCTGCTTCTCTGCTGCTCATGCCTGTCCTCCTCAATGTCGCGCTGTGCGCCATCACCTGGTGGATGCGCCGATCCTTCACGATCCACGCCGCGCCATCCACGACCTCGACGCTGGCACGCCGCTGGCTCATCCTCATGGCTGTGTGCGCGGCGGCAGTCCTCGTGCTCGGACTCCTCACGAGCGACTCATTCATTCCCTTCTCCTCGTTGGCTTCGGGTGCCAACATCTCGGACGCGCCCAACGCAACACCTTTGCAGGTTTTCCACGACTACGCCCTCGCACTCCTGCCCACGGCGACCGCATCGATCTTCGAGCCATCGCTCGTGCCCATGACTCTCCTGGCTGAGGCTCCCGTCCTGTGGATGCCCCTCGTTGCATGGGCGGGAACCCTCGCCCTCGTGCTGCGCGCCCTCCTCGCGCTGCCTCGTATCCCCGCGTCCTCACCTCTCGACGACCTCACGTCGCTCGTGCGCGCACACGGGGGCGGAACGCTCGGCTGGATGAACATGTGGGAAGGCAACCAGGTGTGGGTGTCCCCCTTCGACGAGGCCGGGGTTGCCTACCGGGGAGCCGGAGGCGTCGCGCTCACAGTCACCGACTTGGCCTACGAGGAAGGCAAGGCCTCCCAGGCAATCGCTGAGTTTTCTTCCTTCGCCGCCACTGCGGGCCTCACACCGGCGCTCTATTCCGTCCACGAGGATCTGGCCTACGCCGCCCGCGACGAGGGCTGGACGATCATGCAGGTCGCCGAAGAGTCACTCCTCGACCTGCCTGACCTGGCATTCAAGGGCAAGGCCTACCAGGACGTACGCACCGCCATGAACCATGCCACCCGTGAAGGCGTCGAGGCCCGCTGGACCACCTGGGACGAATGCCCCCAGGGATGGAAAGACCAGATCACCGTGATCTCGCAGGCGTGGAGTTCCGACAAGGCACTACCCGAAATGGGCTTCACACTCGGAGGCGTGCGCGAACTCGCGATCCCTGAGACGCGCATCCTCGTTGCCATCGATGCCGACTCCACGATCCACGCCGTCACCTCGTGGCTGCCCGTTTATCGCGGCGGCCAGGTCGTCGGCCTGACCCTCGACGTCATGCGTCGCCGCGCAACGGGCTGGCGTCCCGCCATCGAATTCCTCATCGGCAAGGCCGCTCTGGCTGCCCAGGAAGAAGGCCTGGAGTTCTTGTCCCTCTCCGGCGCTCCCCTGAGGCGCTCCGCCGACGACACGTCCGCCTTCGGACCTCTGACCGACGCCCTCGCCGCCATCATGGAGCCTCTTTACGGCTTCACCTCGCTGCACGCCTTCAAACGCAAGTTCAAGCCACGCACGCAGCCCCTGTACCTGGCTGTCCCCGAACCCGCCTCACTGGCCACCGTCGGACTTGCCATTTCGCACGCCTACGTGCCCTCGCTCTCCCCCGCCCAGACCCTCACACTGCTGGCTTCCGTCACCGGTGGCCTCGCCAAGCTCGCCGCGAAGGGCGTCGGCGACCTGCGCTCTGCCCGCGCCACACAGCGCACCTCCGCGTCGTCCCCCTCCTCGGCCACGCCCACAACCACCGATCAGCGCGGCGCTGCCACGGCCTCGTCAACCCCCTCCACGAAGGAGTGACCATGTCCCTTCTCGGATCCATTTCCCTGACCTCGGGGCGCACCCTCGCGGTCGTCGCCGTGCTCGCGGTCCTGTCCCTCCTCGCGGGGGCGTTCCTCCTGCCGCGCTGGACACCCAGGCATTTCCCCCGGCGCACGAGGCATTGGCTGGGCCGCGCGGTCCTCATCCTCGTGCCGATCCTTCTCGTGACGGCCACGGGAGCCCTGATCCTCAACCGCTCTCTCGGCCTCGTCAAGACCAGCGGTGACCTGGCTGCGCTCATCGCTTCCAACGTCGACGAACCGGTGGCCGAGTCTGGCGGCGAGGTTACAATCGGCGACCAGCCGATTGCTTCCTCCAGCCTCGACGCGACCTTCACGAGGACCGAGGACGGCATGCTCACCACCACGTGGACGGGGCCGATCAGCGGCATCACGCTGCCCGTCTTCGTCATCGCACCACGCGACTACTCCCCCACCGACGGCAAGACCTACGCGGTCATCGAGCTGCTGCACGGGTACCCGGGCGAGGCCGACGGCACCACGCAGGGTGCACACGTCCAGGAGGCCCTCGACAACGCCATCGACGCCGGGATCATCCCTCCCACCATCATCGTCGTCCCGTCCCTGAGCGTCGACGAGGAGGCGCACGACTGCGCGGATATCGAGGATCGACCCGCCGTCTACACGTGGTCCGCGCACGAAATCCCCGCGTTCGTCCGCCACAATTTCCCCAATACCTCCGACAAGCGCGACGCGTGGATGCTCGGCGGTTTCTCCGCGGGTGCCTACTGCGCGGTGTGGACGGCGATGCGCACGCCCCAGACCTTCGGCGCAGCCGCCTCCCTCTCCGGCTATGACACGCAGATCGAGGGGCAGATGACGAATCTCGGCGACCAGTACCTGGCGGACAACACCCTCTCCACGATGCTGGCCAAGAGGGTCCCCGACGGGCTGCGCATCTACGCGATGGCCGCCGCAGACGACGGGGCCGGCGGCGCCCCTGCCGCCGTCAAGATGGCAAAGGCCGTCAAGTCTCCCGACACCGTGACGACCGATATTCCGCCCACCGGCGGGCACGCAGGCCCCCTGTGGAGGGAGCACATCCCGACGATGCTGGCATGGTGGGGTTCCTCCGACAAGGTCGCAAACGCTCTGGGATCATCTCCGACTGCGGCGACAGCGCGGGCATCCGAAGCCTACGCCTCCATCGTGCCGGCCACGAACGTCACGCACACGGTGCGGCCCACCGCACCCAACGGCCTCGTGAGCCTTGCTGTGCTGGCTCTGTTATCCGCTGCGTTCGTGACCCTCACCTGGCGTTCCGCGGGCACGTGGAGTGCCGCCCTAGCTGGGGACGCAGACCTGCCCTCAACTCGCTCGCGCTTCTTCCGCCTGCCGATGCCGCGCATCATCGCGACGCTGCCACGCCCGGCGGCCTCATGCGTCACCTACGCGGCGCGACTGGCGTGCCTGAGCGCGGCTGCACTCGCCTGCGCCGCCTTCATCGGCGTGTGCGCCAACATGGCAGGCGGCTTCTACACCTCGTGGTCTTCCGTCGCCGAGTCCTTCATGGAGGGACTGCGCTGAGGCCCCTCCCCGCGCGCCGCTGCTCAGGCGCGCGGGGGCACGTAGGTCGTCGTCAGCTCCATGCCCGAATCCGGCGAAAAGTCCCAGTCCGACGGCGGCAGGCCCGCCGCCACCAGCTCCGAGCCGATCGCTGCGATCTGAGCACCGTTATCCGTGCAGAATCGCAGTGGAGGCATGCGCACGGTCACGCCCGCGGCCTCGGCTCGCTCCGTCAGGAGGGCACGCAGCCGCGAGTTGGCGGAAAATCCGCCGCCCACGACAATCGTGTCACAGCCGGTGTCCAGCGCCGCGCGCACGGCCTTAGCGGTCAGCGAATCGTTGACGGCCTCGGAGAAGGCGGCGCACACGTTTTCCTTGCTGACGGTTTCGCCGCGCGCGGTCGTCCCCTCAATGTAGCGAGCCACGGCCGTCTTGAGGCCTGAGAACGAAAAGTCGTACTTGTGGCGTTCCTTGTCCTTACCGGCGGCCAGGCCGCGCGGGAAACGGATCGCCTCGCGGTCGCCCTGCTGGGACAGTCGATCCACGTGGGGGCCGCCCGGGTAGGGCAGGCCGAGGAGACGCCCGACCTTATCGAAAGCCTCGCCTGCGGCATCGTCCAGGGTACCGCCCAGCTCCACGACGTCGGTCGCGATATTGCGGATCTCCAGGATGTTCGAGTGCCCGCCTGAGACCACCAGTCCGATGAAATGCTCGGGAAGAGGCCCCTCGGCCAGCTTGTCGACGGCCAGGTGACCAATCACGTGGTTCACGCCGTACAGCGGTTTGCCCAGGGACGAGGCCAGGGCCTTGGCCGCGCAGATACCCACCGTCAGCGAACCGACCAGACCGGGACCCGCAGCGACCGCGATTGCATCCACGTCCGCCAGGGTCACCCCGGCCTCGTCGAGGGCAGTGTCGAGCGTCGGCAGGAACGACTCCAGGTGGGCGCGCGACGCAATCTCCGGGATGATACCGCCGTAGCGGGCATACTCGTCCATCGACGTAGCCGTGCGATCAACCAGCAGCTGCGTGCCACGCACCAGGCCGACGCCCGTCTCGTCGCACGTTGACTCAATACCAAGGACCAGGGGGTTATTCACGCCCTCTAGTCTAAGCATGCGCGCACGGTGACGCCGCCCGCAGGGGCGGGCGTGCGTCATGTCGTGAACCGTCGAAGTCTCAATCCTGTCCGGACCGCTTGTTGGCGACGATCATCGCGACGCCAGCGATGGCAAACACCAGCAGGGACCACGGGACAAGCGAATCGGCGACGAGCTTGACTGCTGGGGAGCCGAAAACAACCCCCAGGAGCAGAAGGATCGACAGGATCGCAAAAACAACCATTGCGCCAATTGCAACCGTTGCACTGACCCAGTAACGGCGCGTGTGCGTGTTCGGTCCGGTCTCGTCAAATTGCATGGCAAGCTCCTCTCTGAGCCCCGATGATGTCTCCATGATACGCCTCAGATCACAACGCCCGCGAGCACTCACACAAGGGACCCGTCGGAGGTGGCGGACGCAAAAGGGCCCGGCGCACGTTGGTGCGCCGGGCCCACGGCCACTCAGGCGGATCAGACGCCCTTGAAGGCTGCCTTTCCGAGCTGGCGGTTCAGGTTTGCGATCACGTCAAGCGGGATCTGCTTGGGGCAGACCGCCGCGCACTCACCGATGTTCGAGCAGGAGCCGAAGCCCTCCTCGTCCATCTGGTTGAGCATGTTCACGACACGCTTGTAGTTCTCGGGCTTGCCCTGCGGGAGCAGGCCGAGGTGCGTGACCTTCGCGGAGGTGAAGAGCATCGCGGAGGCGTTCGGGCAGGCCGCCACGCACGCCCCGCAGCCGATGCAGGCCGCAGCTTCGAACGCGCGATCCGCGTCCTGCTTCGGAACGGGGGTCGCGTGCGCGTCGGGCGCTGCCCCCGTGTTCACGGAGATGTAGCCGCCGGCCTGGATAATGCGATCCAGGGCGGAGCGGTTCACCACCAGGTCCTTGATGATCGGGAAGCCCGACGCACGCCACGGCTCGATCGTGATGACGTCGCCATCGTTGAAGGAACGCATGTGCAGCTGGCAGGTCGTGGTGACCTCCGGGCCGTGAGCGATACCGTTGATGACGATGCCACACTGACCGCAGATGCCCTCGCGGCAGTCGGAGTCGAAGGCGATGGGTTCCTCGCCGCGTGCGAAGAGCTCTTCGTTCAGGACGTCGAGCATCTCCAGGAACGAGGACTCTTCCGAGATTCCCTTCACCTGGTATTCATGAATTGCGCCCTTGTCTTCGGGACCGTTTTGGCGCCAGATCCTCAGTGTCAGGTTCACTTGTAGCTCCGCTGCTTCAGCTCGATGTCGTTGTAAATCAGGTCTTCCTTGTGGAGGATCGGGGGTTCGCCGTCACCGGCAAACTCCCAGGCCGCCACGTACAGGAACTTGTCGTCGTGGCGCAGGGCCTCGCCCTCGGGAGTCTGAGACTCCGCGCGGAAGTGGCCGCCGCACGACTCTTCGCGGTGCAGCGCGTCGATGCACATGAGTTCGCCCAGTTCCATGAAGTCAGCCACGCGACCGGCCTTCTCGAGGGACTGGTTGAGTTCGCCGATCGACTTGCCGGGAACACGAACGTTCTTCCAGTAGTCTGCGCGCAGCTTGCGGATCATACCGATGGCCTTCTTCAGGCCGGCCTCGGTGCGCTCCATGCCGCAGTACTCCCACATGATCTTGCCCAGCTCCTTGTGGAACGAATCCACGGAGCGGGTTCCATTGATCGACATGAGGGTGTCGATGCGTCCCTGAGCCGACTCAAGGGCTTCCTTGACGGAAGGCGAGTTCTCGTCCAGCTTGGGCAGGTGGAAGCAGTGCGCCAGGTAGTCGTTGATCGTGTTGGGCAGGACGAAGTAGCCGTCTGACAGACCCTGCATGAGCGCCGAGGCACCCAGGCGGTTTGCGCCGTGATCGGAGAAGTTCGCCTCGCCGGCCACGTACAGACCGGGCAGGTTCGACTCGAGGTCGTAGTCAACCCACAGGCCACCCATGGTGTAGTGGACGGCCGGGTAAATGCGCATCGGCACCTCGTAGGGGTTGTCGCCCGTGATGCGCTCGTACATGTCGAAGAGGTTGCCGTACTTCGCGGAGACGGCCGCCTTGCCCATACGGGAGATGGCCTCGGAGAAGTCGAGGTAGACGCCGCGGGCGACGCCGTCAATCTTCGGGCCGACGCCACGGCCCTCGTCGCACATGTTCTTGGCCTGACGCGATGCGATATCGCGGGGCACGAGGTTACCGAAGGACGGGTAGATGCGCTCCAGGTAGTAGTCGCGATCCTCTTCGGGGATCTGACGCGGGTCCTTCTCGCAGTCCTCGGCGCGCTTGGGAACCCAGATGCGACCGTCGTTACGCAGCGACTCCGACATGAGGGTCAGCTTCGACTGCTGGTCGCCGTGCTGGGGGATGCACGTGGGGTGGATCTGCGTGAAGCAGGGGTTGCCGAAGTAGGCACCCTTGCGGTACGCGCGCCAGATGGCGGTCGCGTTGCAGCCCATCGCGTTCGTGGACAGGAAGAACACGTTGCCGTAGCCGCCGGTCGCCAGGACCACCGCGTCGGCGATGAAGGTCTCGAGCTTGCCGGTGGACATGTCGCGGGCGATGATGCCGCGCGCCTTGCCCTCGTCGACGATGAGTTCGACCATCTCGTGACGCGAGTGCTCGGTGACGGTACCCGCAGCGACCTGACGCTCCAGCGCCTGGTAGGCCCCGATCAGAAGCTGCTGACCTGTCTGGCCGCGCGCGTAGAACGTGCGGGACACCTGGACACCACCGAAGGAGCGGTTGTCGAGGAGGCCACCGTACTCGCGGGCGAAGGGAACGCCCTGCGCGACGCACTGATCGATGATGTTGGCGCTGACCTCGGCGAGGCGATAGACGTTGTCCTCGCGGGCGCGGTAGTCGCCGCCCTTGACCGTGTCGTAGAAGAGACGGTAGACGGAGTCGTTGTCGTTACGGTAGTTCTTCGCAGCGTTGATACCACCCTGCGCGGCGATGGAGTGCGCACGGCGGGCGGAGTCCTGGTAGAAGAAGCAGTCGACGTTGTAGCCCATTTCGCCGAGCGAGGCGGCAGCAGCGCCACCCGCGAGGCCGGAACCGACGATAATGACGCGCAGCTTACGGCGGTTCGCCGGGTTCACGAGGGCTGCCTCGAACTGACGGCGCGCCCAGCGCTCGGAGATCGGGACGTCGTGGGGAGCCTTCGTGTCGGCGATCTTCTCGCCTTCACGGTAGAGGCCGTGGATGAGTTTATCGGTCATGATTGCGTGCCCTTCCTCAGTGGATCAAGCCGGTGACGATGGCGACGGGCGGGGCCATGAACATCACGAAGATGACCAGACCGACCAGGCCCGAGAGGACAACCAGAGGCTTGCGGGTGGCAGGACGCACCCAGCCGAGCGACTGGAACATGGACCAGAAGCCGTGAGAGACGTGGATGCACGCGCAGCCGACGAACACGGCGTAGAGGATCACGAGGACCGGCGACTGGAAGGACGCGATCATGCGGTCGTAAGGAGTGGTGACGTCAGCGCCGAAATTGGCGACCTTCGCGGGCAGGCTCACGGTGGTGAAGTGAGCGATGTGGAAGATCAGGATCAGCAGAATGAGGACACCGCTCATACGCATGGTGCGGGCCGCGTAGGAGTCCGTGACGGACTTCTTCACGACGTAGCGGGTGGAGCGAGCGCGACGCGAACGCTTCCAGGTGTAGGCAGCGGCCCACAGGTGGATGATGAGCATCAGCGCCATGGCGGCGCGGAAAACCCAGATGAATCCGCCGTGCGGGAAGATCGGCACGAAAGCCTCTTCATGCAGCCAGTGCGCGTAGTCGTTGTAAACCTGCGCGCCCAGGAACATCTTGAGGTTGCCGTAAGAGTGGAACAGCAAGAAGAAAACGAAAACGAAGCCCGAGACGGCCATCAGCTGCTTAATAAAGACGCTGGTGGTCCACGCGCGGCGCTTCTTCGTTGCGACATTTTGAGTGGCCATGGATTGAGCATATCGACGCTTTTCGTCCGCCTCGTAGGACGTTGGCACGAGGCGATGCGCCGCTCTTGTCGACACGGTGTCATTTTCGGCTATTTTCCGCGGTTCTTCCACGCTCCTTGACCCGCAATCGCAATGAAAACACCTAGGACTATCGGCCTCATAAACAGGGGTCTGAAAGCACGAATTTTGATACACCGACCGTACCTATTTGGTGGTGGTCGTCGCATCTCCTCAGATCAGGGGTGCCCTCATCTCGACTGCCTCTTCGACGGGGTTGCGGAAATAGCGTGGCCTGCGCCCGATCTCGACGAATCCACGCGACTTGTAAAGCGCGATGGCACCCTCGTTGGAGGGGCGCACGTCGAGGAAGATCTCACGTGCCCCGGCCTCGTGGGACCAGGCCATAAGCGCGTCAAGGATGGTGGCCCCGACGCCTGCACCCCGCGCGTGGGCGCGCACACCGATCGTCATGACGTCGGCTTGGTCACCGCCGACCTTGGCACCGCCGTAGCCGATGACGTCGCCGGAGCCCTCCGTCGCGATCCAGTAGCGCGAAGCCGGGGAGGAGAGCTCCTCAGCGATCATGAAGGGCGTCCACGGGTCTTCTGAAAAAACCTCGGCCTCGAGGGCAGCGACAAGATCGAGGTCGCCGGGACCCGCGACGCGCAGCTGGGGACTCATAGGCGCGCGGTGGGCTGACCGTGAATGTCGGGGCGGCGCAGGTAGAGGGGGTCGGTGCGCAGTCGCTCGTCCTCGCCGCGGGCCAGTCGCGTGGCGACGATGCGGCTCATGACGGCGGGGTCCAGATCGACCTGGGGGCCGAGGTCGGCGCGCGCGAGAGCGGACGCGGAGTGCGCGGGGACGGGAGCTCCGGCAACGACAAGGCCGGGGGCGTGTCGCATAGCGCCAAGCAGGGAGGAGACGTCCCCAACTTCGAGGCGTCCTTCAAGGGCGACGTCGTCGGGTCCGGCAGCCACAAAGGCCCCCCAGTAGAGTTCGCGGCGACGCGCGTCGGCGATCGCGTAGACGCGGGTGTCGGGGGCGAGCAGGTCGAGGCCCTGGCGGGCGATGACGTCAAGGGCGGAAACACCGTAGGCGGGCACGCTTGCGACCCGGGCGAGGACGCGCGCGGAGACGAGGCCGGAGCGCAGCCCGGTGAAGGGGGCGGGCCCGGTGCCCACGAGCACGCGATCAATCCCAGCATCGGCCAGGGTGGAGGGCAGGCCGGCATCACCGAGGGCCTCGCGGACGAGCGGCGTGATGGATTCGGCGTGGTGTCGCCCGGAGTCGTTGTGGGCGCGGCCAATGACCCGACCGTCTTCGATGATCGCGACGGCGGTGGCTGCTTGGGTGTCCAGGGCTATCTCTCGCACGGTGTGATCCTACTCGTCGGTCGCGGACTCGTCGCCCTCAGAGGCGTCCTGGTCGATGCGCGTTCCCCCGTGGGCGGCGACGATGTCCTCGAGGACGCCGTCCCAGCGGTGCCCGTGGGCGCGCAGGACGATGCGGCGGCGGCCGTCGTCCATGTGTTCCAAGTCGATGACGTCCCCGTCGCGCTGCGCCTGCCCTCCCGAGGCGCGCCGCACCTCGATGGCGAGGCGTTCCTCACTCATGGCTTCGGTCTTGCCGTCGCCCCATTCGACGACGGTGACGGCCTCGTCGAGGGAGGAATCCAGGTCGAGGGTCTCCAGGTCGTTCAGGTCGGTGATGCGGTAGGCGTCCGCATGGATGAGGTCGGGGCCACCGCCGAGGTTCGGGTGGACGCGGGCGACGATGAATGTCGGGGAGGCGACGCGGCCACGCACGCCCATGCCTACGCCGATGCCCTGCGTGAGGGTCGTCTTGCCGGCACCGAGTCCGCCGGACAGCATGACGAGGTCGCCGGCGGCCAGGACGCGACCGAGGTCCTCACCCAGCGCGCGGGTCTGGTCAGCGTCGTTGGTTTCGACGGCGTAGGAGGCGATGGGCTGGTTCATGAGGGGGTCCCGTCAGTCGCGTCGGCATCACCGATGTAGGCGCGCGGGATGTGTGCGCCCAGGTTGGTGACGATTTCGTAGTTGATGGTGTTCGCGGCGCGCGCCCAGTCGTCGGCCATAGGGGATGGGTCAGCGCCGAAGAGCACGGCGAGGTCACCGACTGCTGCGGGTGCCTGTCCGCTGCGCGCGGTCGGGGTGTCCGCCTCGCCGTCGGCAGGTCCCAGATCGATCATGAATTGGTCCATGCACACGCGCCCGATCTGGGGCGCGTCGAGAGGACCGGAAGCGGTGTGGACGGTGACACGGGCGCGGTTGGAGACGGCGCGCAGAATGCCGTCGCCGTAGCCGAGGGGGACCAGACCGATCCACCGGCGCGTGGGCGCAATCCACGTTCCCCCGTACGAGGCCGGGGTCCCCTCCTCGATCACCTTGACCGAGGTGAGGGGCGCGGTCAGCGTCAGGGCGGGAACCAGGCCGAGTTCGGACGAGGACGCGACGGCGGGGTCGGGACTCAGACCATACAGGCCGATGCCCGCGCGGACCATGTCGTAGTGCGTCTCGGGGTGCCATAGGATTCCGGAGGTGGCGGCCAGGTGACGGATGCGCGGCGTGATGCCCGCGTCGGCCAGGATTGCCAGGCCCTCCTCGAAGATGCGCACGTGGTTCGCGGTCGAGGCGTTGCCCGCCTCGCTGGGGTCGTCGGCGCGAGACATGTGGCTCCACGCGCCCACGACGTCGACGAGTCCCTCGTCGGCCGCCATGCGCAGGGCCGAGGCCAGGGCGGGCAGGTCCGCCAGGGTCGAACCCGCGCGGGACATGCCGGTATCAATCTTGACGTGGACGCGCGCGGGGCGCCCCACCTGCCGGGCGGCGGCGCAGATGTCGGCAAGCACCCACGTCCAGGACACGGAGACGTCAATATCGGACTCGATGGCCGCAGCAAAATCGGAGGAGGAGGTGGAAATCCACGCGAGGAGAGGGGCGTCGGCGCGCGCAACCCCGGCCTCGTCGAGGCCTTTGCGCAGCGTGAACGCTTCGGCCAGCTGCGCGACCCCCAGCCAGTCGGCACCGCCCTCCAGGGCCGCGAGCGCGACGGGAACCAGGCCGTGACCGTAGGCGTTGGCCTTGACGGTCGCGAGCTGGAGCGCGTCGGGGGCGGCGGCACGCAGGACGCCCAGGTTATGACGGATAGCGGCCAGGTCGACGACCGCGCGTGACGGGTAATCCCGTCCTTGACCGTGTTCGTTCGTGAAAGTCACTCCCCTATTATCTCACGCAGACCCGAGCGCGCCGTGCGGCTGCGCCTGCACTCTTCCATCTCAGGAGCCGAATGCGGCGAGGACCTCCGGGATTGCGTCAGCAATGTCGCGCGCCTGGATGGGGGCGCGACCGTTGTACTGATCGGTGGCCAACTTCGCCGCGCGACCGTGGAGCCACACGGCCGACACCAGTCGTTCGGGAGTCACGGCCTGCGGTTTTCCGTCGGGTCCCGGCAGCGCGTGCTCGTCCCTGACGGGGCGGGCGAGGATACCGGCGATCAGGCCGGCCAGGACATCGCCGCTGCCCGCTGTGCCTGCCCACGACGTGGTGGTCGGCGCAACCAGCGTGGAGTCGCAGCGGGTGCTCGTCTGCTCCATCGTGTCCAGGTCGGGGAAGCCCAACTCCGGGTTGATGAAGCTGGCGAGCAGCGCCTGATCACGGAGCTTGTCCGCGTATTCGAAGGACCGCACAACGGTGACGGGGCCCTTGAGGACGACGTGGCAGCCCGTGGCATCGTGGAGGAGATTCGCGTAGCGCAGGGGGGCCGCGGCGACCTCATCCCGCTTCGTCGGCGTGCCGAGCCTCGTCAGCAGGCGCGCGGCCTCCCCGTGGTGCGGGGTGAGGACGGTGGTCTCGGGGTTGATGGTGTCCGCCAGCTCCGGAATCAGGTCGAGGGCCCAGGCGTCGATGACGAGCGGCACGCCGGACTGGCCGCAGAATTGCGCGAGTTCGAGCGCATCCTCGCGGCGCTCCTCGTCCAGGCCTGGCCCGATGAGGGCTGCCTGAATGCGCCCGCCCACCATGACGACGCCCGGTTCGGCGGCCAGGACCAAGTCCTGGACGCGGCGGGTCGAGTTAAGGCGGACCATGCCGACGCCCGATGCCAGGGCCCCTCGCGTGGCGAGCAGGCCAGCGCCCGGGTAGGTGTCGGATCCCGCGACGAGGCCGACGACACCGCGCGCGTACTTGTCGTCGTCAAAGGCCGGGGCTTGGACGAACCGACTGCCGCCGGTTCCCTCGTAGAAGTACACCGGGACCTCGCCGTTCGTTTCCTCCGTGTCAGCGGGGGTCAGACCAACGAGTCCGGTCCACTCCATCTCGATGAGTTCCAAAGCACCACAATACTGCGCGGCGGGCGGCAGGATCTGGGCGCGTTTGAAGCTGCCCACGGCCATCGTGTGCGTGGCACGCATGACGGCACCCTTCACGCTCCCCTCGTCGTCGGTCAGGCCCGAGGGCACATCAATCGAGACGATGGCGGGGCGCATCAGGATCGAGTATTCATTGAGCCGCTCAACGGCCTCCGCGAGGTTCCCTCTGAGGGCCCCCTTGCCGCCGATGCCAACGATCCCGTCGATCCACACTTTCGCGAATACCACCAGGGAGAGCTGCGGGGAGTCAAGAACTGTGCTGATTGAGTCTCCCTTGAGGTCCACGATGGTGACCCCGGATGCTGTGGCGGCGCGCAGCGCGCGGGAGTGGCGCTTGCACTTGAGCAGGATCGCCGCCACGCTGACGCCCATGTCAGCGAGGGTCGCGCATGCGTAGAGGGCATCGCCACCGTTGTCGCCGCCTCCGACGAAGGCGACGACATCCGCCCGAGGGCCGGGGACAACGGGTTCGTGAGGTTCGGTCAACAGAGGGGCCGTGTCACCGACGAGTCGGGCAACGCGCTGCGCGACCGCGTCGCCGACCTGGCGCATATACAGATCCGGGTCATCGATCTCCGCAGCCTCACGGACAAAGCGCTCTTCAATTGAGCGCGCCTGCGGGAACGTCAGGGCGGGGCCGTCACATGTCAACATGTCTTCATTGTCCCATCTCTTCGCGCGCCTCCGCGCGCTTCCCAACGGCGCTCGCGGGCACGAAGCCCTGCGCCGAGGCCTGGGAGGGACTGCGGTCCTGGGATCCTCCGGCTTCACGGCAGTCGTGCGCCCTCTGGGAACCGATGTAGCGGTCGCGCGCTCCCCTCACGATGAGGTCGAGCCACGGGCCGCTCGAGGCAACGGCGAGCGCGCCGGGGCTGGCCCCCGATGGAACCTGTTCTACAGACGGTCCTGTGGGGCCAGCCCGTCCAGCTCTTCACTCCCCCGACTCCGGGGGAGTGAACGCGCCGGTTAGGCGACGTCGAGGGTCTTGGCGACGCCCGCCAGGACCGCGCCCACGATGACCAGGGCAACGCCGATGATGGTCCAGCGCAGCTCCTTGCGCGTGCGGGTTTCGTGGAGCCAGAGGATACCCAGCGGGGTGGAGATCAGAATTCCGAGCTGGGAGAGCGTGAAGCCGGTGCCGGCGCCCAGGTTGTTGGAGTTGAGCTGGAGCAGCAGGATGGCGGTGCCCCACAGGACGCCGTTGAAGGTCGAGGGGAGCATGCGGCGGTGGCGCAGCGAGTCCTCGGGGGCTACTCCTCCGCGGCCCTGGATCGCGAAGAACACGCCGCAGTACACGGTGTAGCCGATCGCCTGGGGCAGGAGGAATTCGGCGGGCTGGATGCCGAACCACTTGATGATGAGCGGGAAAGCGACGAGGCCCAGCGTGGAGGTCGTCAGCAGGAACGCGCCGCGCTTCCAGTCGAGGGAGGCCGCGTCGGAGCCGGACTCGGAGCGGGAGAGGAACCAGATGCCGACGATGAGGACGGCGATGGCGGCGAGGCCGTAGGGCAGTGCGCCGCCGTGGAGCCACTCGCCGAAGATCGCGATGCCGGCCAGGGACATGAGGACCAGCTGGCCGCCGGTGGACAGGGGCATCGTGCGGCTCATGCCGAGCACCGAGTAGGAGCGCAGCTGATCGCACACGCCGACGCCGAGGAGCAGGCCGGTCAGGAAGGAGACGCCCAGGTTCAGGGGTGTCCACGCGGGGTGCAGGAACGGGGTGGCGACGGCAGCCATAAGCAGGCCGCCGAGGACGGCGCCCATGACTCGCTGGCGGTCTGAGCCACCGGTCTTTCCCATCAGCGTCGTAGCGACGCCGAAGAAGACTGAGGGCAGGATGCCGATGAGGATCGTGGACAGAGTCATGTGCGCACCTCCTGGGGTGGTCGCGGCCCCGTTTCACGAGGCCGGGGCTTGTTTGCGTTGAATGGTGCGGCGGGCTTCCCGCCACCTCTTCAACGCTAGTCGCCCCCTCCCCCTCGCCTGCAATCTCCATCGCGGTTTTGGCTGCTCTTTCACATGCACATCGTGAAGCCTTTCACCAGATCAGGCCCATTCGATGACGCAGCGCACGCCCCGGTTCCGGAAGCTGACACCGGTCCGTAAAAGCGGCCCGGGCCTCGTCCCAGATGAGGAACGAGGCCCGGGAACGTTCACGGGGCTGCAGCCTGGTGTCGGACTATAGGGCGAACAAAATACGGAAGAGACGCGCACAGCCCTTGTAAGAAAACCGCCTAGACTACTTATTGGGAGCGAACGTGATTTGGCCGGGGCGAATGAGAGGCAGGAGAACTGCCGTGCCGGTAACCCGCGTGGTCAAATCACTGAGGGCTTCACGAACGTAAGGAAACGCCGCCATGAGCGCAACTCTCGATGCAAAGTCTGCAGGGGCTTCAGGGGAGAGCGCGAACTCCTGGCAGCCCTCATAATCGGTAATGACCGCGATAACGGCCTCCCACTGTGGAGCCGTGATCCGGAACTCAAACCGTGTTCCGAAGCGTTTGCCTTCCTGCCGAGTTCCGAGCATGCAGTTGATCTCGATCGGCGTAGGCTCACTACCTTCAAGATCGGAACCAGCCTGGGGAGCAGCATCCACAAGCTCAATCGACAGGCGATCAAAGCGAATGTCCACAAGTTGAAGTTTCGCAGTTGCAAGCATCTCTTCGACGCTTACCAAGAGGGGCACATCAGACATGAGCTGGCTCCTGCGTAATACTCCAGTCGTCGGCGACCGCCTGCGTCTTACGCGAGGGCGTAGGCACACGAACAGTTGCCTGGGCGGCTCCGGTCATCTGCCACGTAGCGGGTACGCCCTCACCACAGTCATCGACAACCTTGATGTCGAGGAGCGCATTGACGGCCATCGCGTACCGGATGATGGATGACACAGTCGGATTAGCGTCATAGCGTTCAAACGCAGCGACCGTAGGCTGACTGACGCCCATGCGCTCGGCGACAGTCTGCTGGCTGAGCTTATGCTCCTTGCGGAGCCTTACCAAACCCTCGAGAAGACGATCCCTCGCATCGACCAGCAGATCTGCGCGGCGCTCAAGGCTCTCATCACTCACTGAAGTCATAGATTAAACTATATAAGTGTGAGATGGTGTTATGCAAACTTCAGTCATGTTGTGTGCGCCGCTCGACACCCCAGTTTGTGGAATATCCAGAGATGAGGCGACGCTCAGCAATGTCGATCTCAGCGTCTTGCGCGGCCTTGGTCGCAGCCGGGTTGCCCTTGATGATCACCTTCTCATGAGCATGGAGGCCCAGTATGCAACGACCGAGCTGATCGAATGGCTGAGCGTGAATGAGACGGACCTCAACCTGAGCATAGGAGTCAATCCCTGAGGAATTAACTTCGCGAACATCAATGTCCCGCCAGCGAATTTCGAAGAGAGTAACACCGCCACGCAGAGATTTCAGTTCTCCCGGTGGTCGAAGTTTGCCTTGTGCGGCTTTTTCAAGGCGCTTTCTAAAACTCGCGCGGATCATCGCCTCTTGGTACGGATTCCAGCGACGGTTCGTTGGCTCCTTGATGGCCGCCATAAGAGCATTTACAGCTAAGCTGATGTGCTCTTGAGCCGTTCCATTACCGCCGCCATACCAATAGAAGTCCGCAGGCAGGTCGAGGCACACATTCGACCTGGAGGAATTATCTGCGACACTCATGAACTCCATGGTAGCCGGGGGGTATTGAATTGTGAGCGCACATGCCGTCGACGGCTTGCCTCGTACAACATGCAAGGGGAACTCACAGTCGCCCACGAGCATGAGGAAACTGACACCGGTCCGTAAAAGCGGCCCGGGCCTCGTCCCAGATGAGGAACGAGGCCCGGGAACGTTCACGGGGCATGCGCCCCGCGCGGGTGGATTACTCCACCGTCACGGACTTGGCCAGGTTGCGCGGCTGGTCGACGTCCAGCCCCTTGACGGTGGCGAGTTCGCAGGCGAAGATCTGCAGCGGCACGACGGTCAGGAGCGGTGCATACAGGGTCGGCACGGGGGGCACGCGGAAGACGACCTCGGCGAACTCGTCGACGGAGGTGTCCCCTTCCTCTGCGACGACGATCGTGCGGGCACCGCGGGCGCGGACCTCGGCGATGTTGGCCAGGACCTTGCCGTGCAGCTCGGGGCGGCGCGGGGTCGGCACGATGACGATGACCGGCTGTCCCTCGTCCACCAGGGCGATGGGGCCGTGCTTGAGCTCGCCGGCGGCGAAGCCCTCGGCGTGGATGTAGCAGATTTCCTTGAGCTTGAGCGCGCCTTCGAGGGCGACGGGGAAGCCGACGTGACGCCCCAGGTAGATGACCGAGGTCGCGTCCTGCATGGTGCGGGCGAACTGGCGGACCGTCTCGCCGTTCTCGAGGACGCGGGCGATGGCCTCGGGGACGCGCGCGAGCTTCTCCATGTAGTCGGCGATCTCGTCGGCGTACTTGTTGCCGCGCACCTGCGCCAGGTACAGGCCCAGGATGTAGCAGGCGGCGACCTGCGCGGTGAAGGCCTTCGTGGAGGCGACCGCGATCTCGGGGCCGGCGTGGGTGAGGATCACGGCGTCGGACTCGCGCGAGATGGTCGAGCCGGGCGTATTCACGATGGCAACGACCTTCGCGCCCTGCTCGCGCGCGTGGCGGATCGCCTGGATCGTGTCCATGGTTTCGCCGCTCTGGGAGATGGCGACGACCAGGGTCTTCTCACCGACGACGGGGTCGCGGTAGCGGAACTCGCTGGAAAGCTCGACCTCGACGGGAATGCGGCACCAGTGCTCGATGGCGTAGCGGGCGACCTGGCCAGCGTAGGAGGCGGTGCCGCAGCCGATCATGATGACCTTGTCGACGGAGCGCAGGACGGACTCGGGGATGCGCACCTCGTCCAGGGCCAGGTGACCGAAGGAGTCGATGCGGTCGGCGAGGGTCGCACCCACGGCGTCGGGCTGCTCGTGGATTTCCTTCTCCATGAAGGTCGGCCAGCCGTTCTTGGTGGCGCGGTCGGAGGAGAAGTCGACCTCGTACTCCTTGAGAGCCACGGGCATGCCGTCGGGGTCGATGACGGTCACGTCGGTCGCGGAGACGACGACGACCTGGTCCTGATCAATCTCGACGGCACGGTTCGTGTGCTCGACGAAGGCCAGCACGTCCGACCCTAGGAAGTTCTCGCCCTCGCCCAGGCCGATGACCAGCGGGGAGGAGCGGCGGGCCGCGACGATGACGTTCGGGGACTGGTTGGAGACAACCAGGAGAGTGAAGGTGCCGTGGAGCTGAGCGGTGACGGCGCGCATGGCGACGACCAGTCGGCGCGCGACCTCCTCGTCGGTCCCGGTCAGCCCGGCGACCGCTCCCGTGTACGAGGCCGGGGTGGCCTGGTCGTAGGCGCGCGCCAGCAGGTGGACGACCACCTCGGTGTCCGTCTCGGAGGCGAAGGTCTCGCCGTCGGCGACGAGGGCGGCGCGCAGGGTGTCCGCGTTTTCGATGATGCCGTTGTGCACGAGCGAGAAACGACCGTCGGGGCTCGTGTGGGGGTGAGCGTTCGCGACCGTGGGGCGCCCGTGGGTCGCCCAGCGGGTGTGCCCGATGCCGGCGAAAGCGTCGGCGGGACTATCCGCGTCGACTTCTTCCACGAGGTTCACGAGCTTGCCGACCGCGCGGCACACGTAGAGGCCATCCGCGCCGGTCAGGGCGATGCCCGCCGAGTCGTAGCCGCGGTACTCCAGGCGCGCCAGACCGCCGAGGATTACCTCGCGGCTGCGCTGGGAAGCCTTACATCCAATATGTCCAACAATTCCGCACATGCCCCTAATTCCAACACATCGGTGCCGTCCCGGCACACCGAACGCGTGTCGCTTCACGTGGCGTACGTCAGGTGAACACGGGGCGCAAGAGGACCCCATGTGAGGGACAATAACCCCGTGAGCACCACTGACGCTTCCTCGCCCACCCCATCCACGGCCTCGTCGGGAACGGCCCCGAACGTGGGATGGCGGGCCAACCCCAGCCCCTACGCGCGCTTCGACCGCCACGAGTGGGATGCCCTGACCGACCGCACTCCCCTGCCGCTCACTCAGGAGGACATCGACCAGATCGCGTCGCTGGGCGACCCCATCGACATGACCGAGGTCGACACGATTTATCGGCCCCTGTCGGCCCTCCTCCAGCTCTACATCGACGGGCGTCGGCGCATCTCCGCTGAGCGCCACGCATTCCTGGGTGAATCCGACGCTCACTCGACGCCCTTCGTCATCGGCATCGCCGGGTCGGTCGCCGTCGGCAAGTCCACCGTCGCCCGCCTCCTCCAGCTCCTGCTCTCGCGCTGGGACTCCACGCCCCGCGTGGACCTGGTGACCACGGACGGCTTCCTCTACCCGAACCGCATCCTGCAGGAGCGTTCCCTCATCGCCCGCAAAGGATTCCCCGAATCCTACGACCGCACGGCCCTCATTTCCTTCCTCGCGTCCGTCAAAGCCGGCAACCCCCACGCGAAGGCCCCCGTCTACTCCCACGTCACCTACGACATCGTTCCAGACACCTACATCGACGTGGACCGCCCCGATATCCTCATCGTCGAGGGCCTCAACGTCCTCCAGCCCCCACGCTCCGCGCCCGGCTCCATTTCCGTCGCCGTCTCCGATTACTTCGACTTCTCCATCTACGTCGACGCTAACGAGAAACATATTGAGCAGTGGTACGTCGAGCGTTTCCTCAAACTGCGAGCGACAGCGTTCACCCGCGAGGACTCATTCTTCAAGACCTACGCATCCTTGACCGACACCGAGGCCGTCTCCACCGCACACATGGTGTGGAATGCGATCAACCTGCCGAACCTACGCGAAAACATCCAGCCCACCCGCGAGCGCGCCACCCTCATCTTCACCAAGGGTGCCGATCACCGCGTCGAGTCCCTGGCGATTCGCAAGGACTGACCCTCCCCCACGCGGACGAGGCCGCAGCCGGAATACCCGGCCACGGCCTCGTCATTCACGTGGCAACTCGGTTAGCCGATCCACGCGCCCGAGGGCGCGAAGTGGTACCAGGTCCAGCCGATCAGCTCCCAGCCGGTGGCCATGGCGCCGCTGCCTCGTAGGTAGAACCAGGTCGGGCCCTCCTGATACCAGCCGGTCGTCATCGCACCGCTGGTGCCGAAGTGGTACCAGGAGCCGCCGATCTGCGTCCAGCCGGTGGTCATCGAGCCGGAGGGCGACAGGTAGTACCAAGTACCGTCGTCCTTCACCCAGCCGGTACGCATCGCGCCGGAGGAGGACATGTAGAACCAGGACCCACCGATCTGCGTCCACCCGGTCGTCATCGCTCCCGTCGCGGGGTCGAAGTAGTACCAGGAGCCGCGATCCTTCACCCAGCCGACCTGCTGGGCGCCGCTGGTGCCGTGGTAATACCAGTGTCCGCCGTCGTGGACCCAGCCCATCTTCAGGTAGCCGCTTGCGTCGAAGCGGTACGTGAGGCCATCGATGACCAGGGTCTCGTTCGCGGCGTAGGTGCCGTCAGAGTAGGCGTACCACCAGCCGAAATAGCCGGACTTCCACTGGCCTGCGCGAGGCTGGGGCGCGGGATCCGGGGTCGGGTCCGGGGTGGGATCCACGGTCGGGTCCGGGGTGGGAGCGGGGGTCGGATCCACGGAAGGGTTCGGCTCGGGTGAGGGATCCGGTGTCGGATCCGGGGTCGGGTTTTCGAGGGTCACCCAGTACAGGAAACGTGAGTCACCTCCACCAACAGCGTGAAGCACGACCTGCGAGGTTTCACCATCGCCGAGCTCGACTTCCTGCGTCGTCTTGTCGGCGGGGTTGACGAGCATCAGGTGCGCGTTCGCGTTTGGCTTCTTGACGGTCAGGGTGATGTCCTGCGCGGTCTCGGCCAGCGAGCCGTTGTCGGTGCGCGGGTCGAGGAGGTAGGACGGGTAGCGTGTCTGGCCGGTCAGAGCGTTGACAACCATGAAGCCCGTGGGGGCCGTCGTGGAATCGCCGAAGATCTCGGCCGACTTGGCACCATCCAGACCGCCCAGCTGCTCGAAGTAGCCGACAACAACGTCACCGGGCAGACCGTCGTTGACGGAGCCGACGTTGGTCACCGACATGTCAACCAGGCCGACGGCCTCGTTGGCGGCCACGGCCTCGTCGCCGGTGGCAAAGTTACCGTAGGTGTAGCCGCTCAGCGTCGGGGTATCGGAACGGGCCGCGTACTGGCCGGGCTTGTAGGCGACGAACGTGGAGTTCATGGCCTTCGTGTAGTTACCGATGTAGGAGACGTTGCCGAAGATGGTGGAGAACTCGTAGAACGAACGTGTCGGCGCACCATCGTGGTCGATGATCGAGGAGCGGTCGTAGCCGTTGTACTCCATGCGGAACAGGCCGAACCACTTCTGGCCGGTGGCCAGGCCCAGGGACGGCACGATCGACTTCTCGGAGGCGGACACGTTCGCGTCCCAGTTGTAGTCCAGGTACTGGCCGTACAGGATTGGGCTGGAGCCGTCACCGGTGATGCCCTTGAGGCCGTATTCGCGCTGCTTCTTCCAGGTGTTGGTGTTCAGCAGGTCCATGACGACGGTGCTCGGAGCTGGGCCGCCGTTGGCTCCCCAGTAGTACTTGTCCCAGCTGAGTAGGTCGGGCTGGGCGTTCTCGACGTAGTAGCTCAAGTTTGCGTCGCGGTACCAGGAGGGATCGTCCCAGGAGTTGGCGTGGACGACCGCACCGGGGATATTCTGCTTCGACCAGGCGAACCAGTTCTTGAAGCACTCGGACTCGCCGCGGTTGAATCCGCCCTCATCGCCGTACTGAATGTCGACGAGCGTCGAGGCATAGGGCGCCATGTACTGGTTCATGAAGTCGTGGGGATCGCCCGCGTTGCACATGCTGTTCTTGCCGGTGGGGGCCTTGGCGAGGGCCCACGGCGCGCCTTTGCCCAGGGACTCCATCATGGGGGTGTTGAACATGGGCAGGTCGTAGAACATGGGGAATGCGCCGCCCGTGAGGTCGCGCTCGTTGGCGTCGAAGCCGCCGCGACCGTAGCCCTCGGAGGGAACCCAGGCGGGCATCATGACGCCGTACTGCAGCGCGAGGGCCTGGGCGCGGTTGACGCCCCACGTGCTCTCCCCGGGGTTGAAGCCGGAGTATCGCTCGTACATGGAGTTGTCGACTGCCGGGGCGACGGGAGTCTTGCCGGCGGGCAGGCCCCATACCTCAACGTCGTTGAAGGTGACGGCGGTCGCGATGTTCTGGGGTGTCTGGGGCTCGGTCTCGTCGTTCATCCAGATGCGGATGTTTGTGGCGAGGTGGTAGGCGTTGAAGTCCCAGTACCACAGGCCGCGCGCGTCGCGCGTGAGCGAGCCGTGGGTGACGATGGTCGTCCACGGGCCGCCGTCGGCCTCCTGGACAGCGATGGCCACGGAGTTACCGCCGTGCCATCCTTGCGCGCCGGCGGGCAGGGTCGGGGTGCCCCAGCCGTTGACTCGGTGCACGTAGCGGGCTTCGCCCAGGTGCAGCTCGATGCCGGTGACATTGCTCGACCAGTCGCTGGCACGAACGAGCGGATCGGAGGTCCACGTCGTTGCGGGGTCGAGGTCGGTCAGGGCCGCGTTGTCGGCCTCGGTGCCGCCATTCGCCGAGGCCGTGGCGGGCACGAGCACGTTGCCGCGGAAGTCGGTCTCCACCTTGGTGATGTTGACGACGTAGGTGGCTTCCTTGCCGTCCTTGGATACGGTCGCGGTGATGACGTTTAGGCCGGTGGTCAGGTCAAGGTTGGATACGCGTCCATCGGCGTCGGGGGTCGCGCCGTTGATGGTGACGGTGGCTCCGTCGACTGTGCGGATGCGGGCCGAGACGGTCGTGGCGTGGTAGTAGCCGGTGGCCGTGTAGGTGTGGGTGCTGGGGGCGAAGTCCACGGGCTTGCCGGGTTCGCCGTAAGGCAGCTGGTCGATGACGAAGTCAACGACGAGGTCGGACGCGCCCGATCCCTGCTCGGGAGCCTCCGGGTGAGGAACGACAGGGCGGACCGCGTCGTTGTCGCCGCCGCCTTCGTCGCCGCCGTAGGAGGTGATCGCGTTACCGTCGGCGTCGCAGGGCAGAAGCTTGATGTCGGATAGGGCCATGTCCGACTTACCCGGGGCGAGGGAGCGCAGGCCTGCCAGGGCGATGACGCGCTTCGTCGTCGCGGGGAAGGTGACGTACTGTTCCTTGTTCCCGTACTGTAGGTCGGAACCGTGGGCGAGTTCGGTGCCGCCGTCCCACGTGCCCGCGGCGACCTTCGTCTTCCAGTCGTCGAAGGACGCGTCGGATGCAGGGTTGCCGGGGTCTTCGTCGAAGGCGAACACCCGGTATTCGCCGGGGAATTGGTCGTTTCCGAGCGTCGAATCGTAGGTGGGGCGCGGGGTCAGGCCGAGGCCACAGACCTGGGTGCCAGGCGTGGGGTTCTGGACGGCGAGGGCGTGGGGGTAGGGGTCGAGGCCTCCCTTCCACTTGGTGGTCCAGAAGGTCTTGGTCGCGTCGGTGCGAGCGGTGTCGTCGTCGACGAGCGCTGCGATGGTGCCATTCGGGGCACCTTCGCCGACTGTCTCTTCGGAGGTCGCCCACAGAACGGTCGGGTGGTAGGGGGTGTCGGAGGCTGCGATGGTCGCTGCGGGGGTGAGGCCGAGCATGGTGGCCGCGAGAATCGGCGCTCCGAGCGCACCGATGATGGGTCGAGTCCCCATGAGTGTAACTCCTTCGTCAGTATGGGGTGAATGGCCGGGAACCTTCGTTTGTCGAAAGGGATCCCACAATACCTATCACGTGTTAGCTTTTTGTAACAGAACCTCCTTTTTGGGTAGAAAATACCCTCGCGGGTGCGCACGCACCCGCGAGGGGCGAGATTAGAACTTCAAACCTCCGTCTTCGATACCGCGGAAGAAGAACTTCTGACTGAACATGAAGACTAGGACCACGGGGATCATAGCGACGACTGCTCCGGCCAGAACCAACTGGTAAGTGACGCCCTGGGGCGAGTTCTGGATCGCCGTCAGCGTCAGCATCAGCGTCTGCTTCTCCGGATTCGGCAGCATGAGCAGCGGGAAGATGAAGTCGGACCATGCCCCGATGAAGGAGGTCAGGCCCACGACCGTCAACGTACCGCGCACCTGGGGCAGGAAGATGGACCAGAAGCGACGCAGCTCGCCCGCCCCATCAATCAGGGCGGCGTCCTCTATTTCGTCGGGAATGCCCATGAATGCGGCACGCATCATGAGGATCTGGAAGGGACCGATCATCGCGACCATCCACACGCCGGGCAGCGTGTTGTAGAGGTCAAGCTGCACCATCATCTTGAACAGGGAGAGCATGATGGACTCGAAGGGGAAGATCATGGCGGACAGGACCACGAAGTACATGACGGTGCGCCCGGTCCACCCACGCCTCGACAGCATGTAACCGCCGATACACGACAGGATGATGTTCGAGGTCACAGTCAGTGCCGCGATGATCGCCGAGTTCTTAATCGCACTCAGGATGTTGGTGCGCTCGAAAAGGGCCTCGAAGGAATCCAGCGACCACTGCTGTGGAAGGATCGTCGCGCCCTGACCGAAGACGGATTCGCCGGGGGCCTTGAATGCCGCCATCAGTGGCAGGATGAGAGGTCCAACAAGAACGATAGCGACGACAATCAGCAGCACGTACCGCGCAAACAGGGCGCCGCCGCGCATCTGGCGCGAGGCGACGGTGCGCCCCTGACGTTCAAGGCGACGCTCCTTGCGCCACTGGGCCAAGCGTTCGCCGAAGGAGGTGGTGTCGGTGCGGGATGCGGTGCTCATGAGTCTTCAGCCTTCCTCTGCAAGCTCTGGGAGGCGATGATGAAACCGAAGGTGATGAGGAAAAGACACACCGACGCGGCGTCACCTTGTCCCAGAGATCCGAAGGTGGGGTCGACGATGCGGTCTCGGATATACATCGTCAGGGTCTTTGTCGGAGAGGCGGAGCCACCCAGCAGGTACACCTCGGTGAAGATCTTCAAGCAGCCGATGGTCGTCAGCGTGGCGACCAGGAACATCATGACCCTCACGCCGGGTACAGTGACGGTCACAAAACGGCGGATCGGGCCAGCACCGTCGATCTCGGCGGCCTCATACAGGGACTTGTCCACGTTCGCCAGGGCCGACAAATACAGGATCATGTAGTAGGGCAAGCCCTGCCACAGGGTGATGATCATGGCACAAAACAGGATGAGCCATTGATTCGACAGGAACGGGATCGTGTCGAATCCCCACGAGGACAGCAGGTTATTGATCGGGCCGCGCTGGTCCAGGAGGTAGCGCCAGGCCAGGGAGATGACGACCAGCGAGGAGATCGCGGGCAGGTAGTACAGCGCTCGGAAGAAGCCGATGCCGGGGACATGCGACTTCACCAGGAGGGCCAGTAGCAGGGGCAGGAGCACCATGAGCGGCACGACGCACACCGCGTAGATGAGGGAGTTCCTCAGGGCTTCCCAGAACTCTGCGTCCCCCAGGACGGCTGCGTAGTTGTCGATTCCGACGAAGCGGCCGATTCGCCCCATCGGTTTTGTCTTCGTGAACGACACGTAGACGGTCGTTATAAAGGGATAGATGTAGAACGAGATGATGGCGAGGACCGGCAGGGTGACCCACAGCCAGGGAACCCAGCCGGGGCGGAATCGGGCGGCGCCATTGAGGGAGCGCGACTGCGCGCTCGTACGTATCGGCATACCAGTGTCCTTCATGAGGGGCGCGCGACCGTGAGCCTGCGGCGTTGCGCGAGGTGAGGGGTGCGTCGGGGGGTCGAGGCCTGGCCTCGACCCCCCGCGTTCAATCAGTCTTCGAGAGCCTTGAGCTTCTCGTTCATCTGATCCTGTGCGGTCTTGAGGGCGGTCTTGGGATCAACCTCACCGCGGATAGCCTTGTTGACGTTCTCGATGAGGGCATCCTTCACGGCACCGGTCGCGTAGAAGACGTCGGTGTAGGCCTCGGCGTCCTTGGCAGCCTTCGCGGCTTCCTCGTAGGCGGCCTTGAAGACCGGGTCGTCAGCGATCTCCGGCGGGTTGGCGACGAGCTTGTCCAGAGCATCGGTGGCCGCGGGGAAGATGATCGCACCGCCGTCGTGCGTCCAGGCGTACTCGTTCTCGGCGTTGGTGATCCACTCGGCAAACTTCATGGCCAGCGGAGCGTTCTTGGTTGTAACCGAGACTCCGATGTACTGCCCCTCGAAGACGGGCTTGATGCCGGGGTTGGTCGGGAAGGGACCAACGCCGGTGTTCTCGTACACGGTCGCGTTGTTGCTCTTGACCGACTTCAGGAACGAGGCGTTGGGGGTACCGAAGGCGAGGTTACCGTCGGTGTAGGCCTTGCCCGGGTCGGGTTCACCGGTCAGGGAGTCCTTCGGAATGGCACCGGCAGCGTAGAGGTCGGAAAGCTTGGTGACGTAGTTGATCGCAGCCTCGTTGTCGGCGAAGTTGAAGGCGGTCTTATCCTCGTTGAGGAGGGTGACGCCCATGCCGTGCAGCTGAGCGATCATGTACCACTCGGGTGAGCCGTAGATGCCGTAGTCACCCTGTCCGTCGGCCCCCACCTTGGCTGCGGCGTCGAAGAGTTCGTCCATCGTTGCGGGCGGTTTGTTCTCGTCGAGGCCAGCGCGCTTGAAGACTTCCTTGTTGTAGGTGGTGATGTAGGGACCGAAGTACCAGGGCAGCGCCGTGTGGTGGCCACTCGCGCCCAGGGCGGTGGAATCCCAAATGGAGGGCACGAACTTGTCGCCGATGCCGGGGGCCTTCACGTCGTAGTCCATGAGGAGGTTGGATTTGGACAGCGCGAGGATCGTGGAGGAGGGAACGTTGACGACGTCCGCCATCTTGCAGTTCGAGGCCTGGGCCGTGATGGTCTGGTCGAACTCGGCACCGCCGCCCTGGTCGGTCCAGTTGATCGTGACGCCGGGGTTAGCGTCCTCGAATTCCTTGATCTTGGCCTTGAAGAAGTCGCCGAAGTCATTCTGCAGACCCTGGGTCTGGAAGGTGATCTCGCCTTCCACCTTCGAGGTGTCGATTGCTGAGCCATCGATGTTCCCAGCGGGAATGTCACAGGCGACGTCGGGTGCTGGGATGGAACCGGAGGCGGATCCACCGCCACCGGAGCCGCCACTGTCGCAGGCGGCCAAGCCGAGGGTACTGAACATGGCAAGGGCAACGATGCCGGCGGCCATCTTCTTCTTCAACATGCGAAACCTCCATTGGTCCGTTTTTGTTGGTCGATCGATGGGATCGAGTCACTAACTATCTCGTGTTAGTTGATATATGAATCATAGCGACTTCGTGTGTGCTACGCATCATTTGTCAGAAAGCTGTCACATCGTTATCAAGACGCAACATACGCGGCACAGGCTCAATCACCCCTAACCTGGGCAATCACCACACGGACGTCAACGTCGCGCATGCGCCCGGCAGCTTCAGGCCGCGCATCGGGGCCGCACGAGCGGGTCCCGATGCCGTCCTGGAAGACGTCGAGCCACAGGAACAGGCGCTCCGAGTCGGGCAGGTCCTCCCAATGCGAGGCCTGGGCCAGTTCACGCTCGCTCCACCGGCTGACGCTCCACCCCAGGGGCGAGCCGGGGAGGATGAGGAACTCCCCGGCCTCACCACGAAGGGAGAGGGCCTCCAGGCCCTGGCGATGCCCGCCTTCCTGGGGGCGCACGCACACATCCCACAGATCGCAAGCATCGCCGCTGCCACATCCGCGAGCGCCCGGCACGCTCATGTCGGCGTATCCGATCATGGTGTCTCCCAGCCAGGTGGCGTGCCACGCGGATCCCGGCAGCTCGAGGCGCAGACCGAGGCGCGGGACGCGGGGCGGCCAGGTACCGTAGGGCGCGACGCGCAGGAAGACGGACAAAGCGTTCGGCCCCTCCTCACCAATGCGTACGGGTGCGTATTCCCATGTGAGAGTGACGCCGAACTGGCCTGCCGGTGGCGCCCAGCGTTCGACGACGCGGCGAACACCCCCGTCCTCCTCAATGGAGGCGAGGCGTCGGCGCAGCAGGTGCAGGCGCGCGCGCTCCCAGCGCATGGCGTGCGATGTTCCGGCTTCGCCGCGCCCGACGCCCAGGGGTCCCAGGTTCGAGGCATCGATGCCCCAGTAGTCGACGGGACCGCGACCTCGGTCATTGTCGGTGGGCGCGCGGAACACGCTGAGGTCGATGCGCACAGGCATGTCGCCGATCCGCGCCACGCGCCCGCTTTCATCGAGAGCGTAGGGCGAGTCGGCCTCGTCAGCGCAGGGCACGAGGTCGGTCTCCGCGAGCGCGCGCAGGCGATCCCGCTCCCCCACCGAGCCGGAGTCGGCTTCCACAATCGCGCGGGCGAGCGCGGGAGCGTCGGGGGCCATCGCCGCCACCCACGCCCAGGTGCCCGCGTAGGGGCGAGACAGAGCGTCGACGAGTCCGTCGCACACGAAGTTGCCGTCGTGGACCTCCTCGCCGAAGTCGCCACCGTAGGACAGGGCGCGGCGTCCGTCCGGCAGGGTTCGCCACAGGGCATGGTCGCGCCATTCCCAGACGAATCCGCCGGCGTGGCGGGGATGGCTCATCTGCGCGGCGTAGCCGGGCGCGCCCGCGGGGCCGGTTCCCATGGCGTGCAGGTATTCGCACATGAGGTAGGGGGCGCGGCGGATGCGTTCGCGCGCCGCGTCGTCGACCTGTGCTGCCACGTGCGTGGGCACGGCGACCTCTGCGTGGAGATCACTATCGTCGAGGACGGCAGCGACCTCCTCGAGCGTCGGGTACATGCGCGAGTAAATATCCGTGTATTCCAGGGCATGGTCGCCCTCGTAGTGGACAACGGCTCGCCCACCCGTACGCTCATGGATCCAGCGCGCGCAGGCGGCCAGGTTCGCCCCGGTACCCGACTCGTTGCCCAGGCTCCAGCTCATGATCGAGGGGTGGTTCTTGTCGCGCTCGAACGCGCGCATCGTGCGGTCCAGGTAGGCGTCGGCCCAGCGCGGATCGTCGGAGGGGTTGTCGATCCATTCCCCCGCCCCCTCGAAGCCGTGCGTCTCGATGTCTCCTTCGAGCATGACCCACAGCCCGATCTCGTCGGCCAGGTCCAGCAGGCGCGGGTGCGGCGGGTAGTGGGAGGTGCGGATCGCGTTAATGCCCATGGATTTCATGAGTGCCAGGTCGGCGCGCGCCCACTCCTCGTCAAAGACGCGGCCCTCGTCGGCGCGCACCTCGTGACGGTTGACGCCGTTGAGGCGCAGGGGCTTCCCGTTGGCTGTCAGGACGCCGTCCTCGATGGAGACGCGCCTAAATCCGATGCGCAGGCGTCTGTCCCCATCGACGAGGCCGTCTCCCCCATTGATACTCACGCGCGCCTCGTAGAGGGCGGGGTCCTCCGGGTTCCACGGGCGTACGTCTCCCACCTGGAGGCGGTCGGAGCGGTAGCGCCCGTCGTCGCCTTTCTCGAGGGCGAGCAGATAGGTGCCGAGGCCGTCGATTGCGAGGCGACCGACCAGGGAGGCCTCGCGGGCGCCGAGCACCCGCGCCTCGACGGTCGCATACCCGACCCCAGCCTCGTAGTCGGTGTCGATCCAGAGGTCTTCGATGCTGCCGGGGGCGAGGCGGCGCAGGCTGACGGATCGGAAGATGCCGGGCAGCCACCACTGGTCCTGATCCTCCAGATAGCTCCCGGGGCTGAACTGGTGGACGCGCACGGTGATCGTATTCTCTCCGGGGTGCACGCGGTCGGTGATGTCAAACTCGTGGGCGAGGCGCGAACCACGGGCCATGCCCACCCATACGCCGTTGACCCACACGCTCGCCTGGCTTTCGACGCCGTCGAAGCGCAGGGCGACCAGGTCGTCCTCCCACCCGTCGGGCATCTCGAAGGTGCGGTGGTAGTCGCCGACGGGGTTCGCCTCGGGCGGGTAGGGCGGGTCCACCGGGAAGGGGAAGTCAACGTTCGTGTAGGCGGGGCGGCCGTAACGCCCGTTGCCTCGCAGCACCCAGTGGCTGGGCACGTCAATCGTGTCCGCGTCGTCGCTGACGGCTGGCTCATCCCAGGGTTCTTCAACATTCGCCCAGGGAGTCGGGTCGGTGCAGTGATAGACGAAGGACCAGGTACCGTCGAGGCTCAGAACGCCGGGATCATCGGCCAGATGCGCGCGCGGCGGCAGGAGTGCTCCCGCACCGGGGGCGTAGGAAGGTAGTATCGATATCACGTCTGCGTGCCTTTCGGATGTCATCGTCGAAACTCCGATCGTCACCTACAAGACTAACACGTTATAGTTATTGTGTTTCTTCGAACACACACGAGGATTGGGAGTCCGCCATGGAGCGCGCAACCCGGGCCGACGTCGCCCGCGCAGCAGGCGTCGCACCCTCCACTGTTTCGCTCGTCCTCAACGGCCGCGGCCGTGATGTCAAGATCGCACCCGCCACGATCGAGCGCGTCAAGCAGGCCGCACGCGAACTCAACTACATCCCCAATGCCGCCGCACGCTCGCTGCGCCGCGGCAAATCCCACCTCATCGCGCTCCTCATGGCCGAACTGCCCGACGACCCCTTCGTGCCCGTCGTCCACACGGTTCTCACGACCGCGATGATCGACATCCAGCGCCGCGGCTACCTCCTCCTCCCCCTCTTCCAGGCTGGCGACGGCGCCTCCGACGCCGAAGTCATCCGCTCGGTCCTGGGCGACACTCAGCTGGCCGGCATCATCCGCGAGACCACGTCAGCCGAGGCCTTCACCTCACGCCTCCTCGCGAACCTCGGGATCCCCGTCGTCGCGATGTCCATGATCGAGGCCGACCCCACCGGCTCCGAGTCCTCCCTCATCCGCATCGACGAAGGCGCAGGCGTCCACGACATCATCTCCTCCTGCGCCCTCGTCGACCCAAACACCGGCATCGGCTCAGGCCAGGCCGTCTTCCTCGCCGGTCCCAACACCAACCACGCTCGCCAACACCCCATCGCACGCGCCTTCGGCACCAACTTCACCTTCTATTCCCTGCCCGACTGGGAACCCGCCACCGCCTACCAGGCCGCCCTTCGCCTCCTGACCGAGAACCCCGGCATCTCTCTCATCGCGCTCGCCGACGACTCGCAGGCACCCGGCGTCTTCCAGGCCGCCGCCGACCTCGACCTGTCAGTCCCCACCGACCTGTCCATCCTCGGATTCGGTAACCAAGACCACCGCAGTGCCGAGGCCCTGGGACTGACCACCGTCGACTGGCCCCTCACAGACATGACGTCAGCCGCCGTCACCTCCATCATCAACGTCATCGAAGGACGCCCGCCCACCGCTTCCCTCCTCCCCGCCCCCCTGGCCGTCACCGAGGAAGCCACCCCGGCCTCGTCCCAGACGATCCCCGTCGCCACGATCCCCACGCGCCCGGTATGGCGAGCATCGGTCGCCCGACGGAGCTAACGCGCCCGTCGACCCCGGCGGCATTTCTGCGCAGCTCCGCCGACTACCACGTCAGCACACGCACATACCTCTCTCCCTCCCCCACCTTCGAGCAGCGTTTCTTCTCCCACTAGGCGACCGCCCGCCGCGCTCGACACCGCGAAAGTACCCAGGCCTCGTCCCAAATTCCCCGGGATATCCCCGTAGAATCAACCTATGGACCGCCACGAGCTCACCGAACGCGCCCTGCCTTTCCTCCTGCGACGGCTGCACGACGCGGGGATTTCCGCGACGCCCCACACGGACGAGCACACGGGCAGCACCCACCTGGAAATCGACGGGTGGAGGCGCATCAACGTGGAAAACCTCATCGACGAACTCGCCCAGACGGATCCCTCCAAGCACGAGGTCAGAATCGAGCGATGGGTGGCGTTCATCATGGAATCCGGCCGTATCGCCGAACAGTCCGTCACCGACCCCGACGAGCTGCGCCAACGCGTGCGCACCCGCATCATCCCGGCGGACCTGGCCGCGGACCCCCACCTCAGCTACGCGCGCCCCTTCCCCGGTGGCCTCGCCCTCGCCCTGTGCCTCGACTTTCCTAACACCGTCACAACCGTCACCAACGAGCACATCGACAAGTACCCCCTGAGCCTCGACGAGCTCTACCACTGGGGGCAGATCAACACCGACAACGAAGCCATCGACGAGCACACCGCCTGCGGCCCCTTCACGGGAATCGCCGGGGAATCACTGTTCATCGCATCGAAGGCCGCACACATCGCCCCCCTGGTCTCGACGCTCCACATCGACGCGCCCCACGGACTCTTGTTCGCGATCCCTGATCGTTCCGTCCTCTTCTACGCGCCCGCCGACCCGACCGTCATCACCGAGCAGTACCTCCGCCTCCTCGACTACCTCCGCATCGACTTCATGCGGCGCCTCCGGTCCACGCCCGCGCACACGCTCAGCAAAGACCTGTTCTACTGCTCGCCCGACGGCTCCTTCGGTGCCATCACGCGAAGCGGCCACCCCGACGTGCAGGAACTTTTCACGACGCCAGACCTGGACGCGGATCGTCTCGTGGAACTCGCCGTGAAAAACATGAACTTCTTCGAGGGATTCCGCACCCGTTTCTATCCCTCGAACATGTGACGCCTGACGGCCCGCGGCGACTGCGCAGGCAGGTGCCAGCACCCGTCCGCACGCTGTCACCATGAAGACCGAACCGGGCCACGGCCTCGTCACACTCGCAAACGACGAGGCCGTGGCCCGGCTAACCGTCACCCCTGGAGGTGGCAGGCCCGGTAGATCCCCGTCAACATCGCGAGGCGCTGCTCGAGGGAGGCGTCCTTGGGGACGCAGACCTTCGCGCCGAGGTACTCGGCACCGCCCGCGATCGCTGCCTGCGCGCAGCGCCCGATCTGCTCGGCGTCCATGAGGGAGGTCGGCTCATCGGCCTGGGCGGGCAGGTGTCCGTCGATCCAGGAGTAGCCGTACTGAGTCTCCTCCGGCCCGGCACCCGAGAACACGATGCCGTCAAGCACCCCGCGTTCCCCGGCCTCGCGCACATGCTCGAAGGCAGTCTCCGCGCTGCGTCCCTCCACGGCGGAGCGGCCCCAGTTGAGGTGAATGCCGACGCCAAGCTCGGCGACGATGTCGATCTCGTCCGCGAGGGACAGGAAGCCCTTCTCGGGGTTCTGCCCGGGGATGTAGGCGTCGCAGTGCTCGACGACGAGCGTCGCGCCGCACCAATCCCAGCCCAGGACGTCCTCGAGAGAACGCTTGAATGCGTCGGCGTTCGCCAGACGCGTGGGTGCCGAGTGCAGCTGCACCCGCCCGACCAGCAGGCGACCCGCCTTGTCGCACAGGTTGTCGAGGTCGTCGCAGAGGCGTCGGGTAAAGGCGAGGGCCGCCTCGCGTCCCGCCTCGTCGGGCGAGGCCAGGCCGAAGTTCTCGTCCTTCCAGACGTTCTGCATCGTGCCGGGAATCGCCGTGATGGTGTTGAAATCCCAATGCGGAGACAGGTGGCTGGCCAGTACGTCGAGCTGTGTTGCGAGCTGCCCGGGGTAGGGAATCTCGACGCCGGCGACCCACGGCTGGTCGGCGAGAAGCTGGTAGTAGTCCGCCTCGAGTTCAGGTGCCGGGTGCGACGCGTAAGCACCAATGATGAATGGACATGCCATGATGATCAGCCTTCTTTGATGATCTCGTCGTTACCGTCTTCAGGACGAACATACTGCGGCCCAATCTTCTTTTGAAGCAGGCGCGGCACGTTCGCACCGATCGACACCATGACGACCGCAGCAAAACCGAAGGACAGGATCGCCAGGGCGAAGCCGAGGGAGAACTGCGCGGCGATAGCAGCACCGAGAACCGGGCCAACCGCGCCGCCGAGGGCACCCACGTTGTAGCAGAAGCCAAGACCCGCAGCGCGCTTGTCGACCGGGAAGTAGGACGAGACCCACTTGGGCAGCAGGCCCGAGACGCCCTGGCCGAACATCTGCTGGAAGAAGAGCAAGCCCGCCACGAGCGCCACGTACTTGCCGTTCTGCATGAACAGGGGGAAGACGATGATCTGCGAGAGCAGCAGAGAGATGGCGTACCAGCGGCGCATGCCGAACTTATCGCCCGCGAAGCCAGCAATGATGTAGCCCGCAGCGTTGCCGAGGCCAGCGAAAGACACCACGTTGGCAACAACCGTCTGGTCCATGCCCACCCCGCGCAGGTAAGTGGGGAGCAGGCCCTGGATAGGCCACGTGTACATGAAGGAGGCAAAGATCGTCAGCATGATCGCAATGCCAATGATCCAGCGTTTGGAGTCGAACTGGATGATGAGGTAGATGAAGATGACCGCACACAGGACACCGAGCACGCTCACGGCCACAACGCCGCCGACCTGCTGAGTGAAGATCAGGAGCAGGGCGACGAACGCGATGGCTACAACGACGTAGTTAAGGATCTTGCGTTCCCCGCCGAAGAGCACCTGAAGCATGTCGTTCTTTTCGCCGTGCCCTTTCTCCTTGGCTTCGCTCCAGTCGGCGGCTTCAGGCAGAGTCTTTCGCATGTAGATCGCAACGACGATCGGGATGATGCCGGTGAGGAACAGGGCGCGCCAGCCCCATCCGGGGTGCATCGAATCGACCCATGTCACGAAGTACTTGTCGACCTGGGCGGCGGCGATGACGCCGAAGGCATAGCCCGACAGCAGGAAGCCCGAGGCCTTGTTGCGCATGTGCTTGGGCCACGACTCGATGACGTAGGCGGCGGAGGCCGAGTATTCGCCGGCCATCGCGAAGCCGATGATGAGTCGCAGGACGAAGAGGATCCAGAAGTTCGGCGCGAGCGCGCAAGCGATGGATCCGAAAGCGAACATGAAGATCGACAGGATCATGGCCGGCTTGCGCCCGTAGCGGTCGCCGATGGCTCCCAGGACGAGGCCACCGATCCATCGGCTAATAAACGCGGCCGAAATCAGGGATGCGCTTTGGACGAGCGACAGGTCGAATGCTGTCTTGATCGCGGGCAGGGCGAAGGAGATGAGGACGAAGTCGTAGCCGTCCAGCAGCACGCCGATCCAGGCAGCGAAGAACGCCTTGCGGTCTTCTTTGGTCAGGTATCGATACCAGGGCTTTGTCGGAAGCGCCTGTACGGGGGACGTACTCATGATGAGTGCCTTCCTGAAATTTCATCGTCGAATAACGAGGGACTTGAGTCCAGATGTCTAACTAGCAAGTTGTCAGACAACTTGCGGTAATGTTAGCTCTCTCTCATCCTAGAGTCAACAGTAAATTTCAGCTTAAGGTGCACATTGCCAACAAAAGATCAGGATGATAATCTGTCTGACAACTTATTTCCTGTGACCAATCACATGCTTCGATTCGTAATGATGCGAAGCGAAACACACAACCGACAGAAAGGTGTCAAACATGAGTATCGACGCAGGTCACCCGGGAATCTCCTGGGTTTTACAGTTCCGCGCACGCATCGACGGTTCACTGCTGCGCCTGCGTAGCCCCGAGGGCACCGGCTGGGATCTGTTTATCCGAGCGGGCGCACTCTTCCTCGAAGGAACGACCTCCTCCATGTCCCTCGCTCTCGACATGGAGGACACCGCGTACCTGACCGACGGGACTTGGCACAGCCTCGCGATCACGGCGACGGCCGCCGGTTCCAAGATTTTCCTCGACGGCTACCAGTGCTTCTCAACCTGCGCAGACCTCTCTCCCGCCGGAAGCAGCCCCGAAGCTGCACTCACCCTCACCCCGGGCGCTGGCATCGAAATCCGATCCTTCGCAGAGCACGATGCCGTCCTCTCCGCAGAAGAGATCCTTGCCCTCTCCCCCGCACCGACTCCCCTCATTGAATTCGCCGCAGCCCACCTGTCCGACTACGACGTCGCCGAGCTGTCCGAACTCACCTCAGGCACCGTGTTTGCCCGCTACCGCGTACGAGGCCCCGGCCAGCACGGCACGATCCTCGCCGCCGGCGGGGCCGGGCGCGAGCAGCTCAACCTGTCCGTGACGGAAGAAGGCATCGAATACCGAGTCCTGGGCCGCAGGGGCCAGTGGCGCACATTTACGGCCCACGGGCGCTGGGATCAGGGACACTGGCATGACGTCGTGGTGCGCGTCGGTCACGGCGCGGTCCAGATCTACGTGGACGGCTACCTCGAGGCCCACCTTCCCGGCCAGGCGTTCTTCGCGGGCGTCGACAGCCTCGACGAGGTCGTGATCGGGCAGGATACCTCCGGGTCGCGCCTCTTTGGCGAGGTTCGCAACGCCGCGGTCTACTCGTCGATCCTCAATGACGCGCAGATCAAGAAACTGTCGTCGGTCGCGCCCCTCGACACCCAGTGTCTCTTCGACGCCGGTTTTCACGACTCGATCAGCTACCGCATTCCCTCGCTGATCACCCTGGCCTCGGGGGTCGTCGTCGCGGGAGCCGATCAGCGAGAGACCATCGCGAACGACTCTCCCAACTCGATCAACTTCACGGTCCGCCGCTCCTTCGACGGCGGGCACACGTGGGGCGATCTCCAGACAGTCATCAGCTACCCCGGTCACGGGGCAACAGGCGCGTCCGTCATCGACTCCTGCGTCGTCCAAGATCGCCGAAACGGACGCCTCGTCGTCCTCATCGACCACTTCCCGGGAGGCATCGGTCAGCCGAACGCCGAGGCCGGCCTCGGCGTTGACGAGAAGGGCCGCTACATCCTGCACGACGCCGAGGGCGCGACCTACACGTGGATGGAGGACGGAGCCGTCACGGACGCACACGGATGCAAGACACCGTTCAAGGTCTCGGAGCGCGGTGACGTCACCGTCACCGAGGACGGGGAGGAACAGCCCGGCGGCAACGTCTTCCTGGCCGACGGCGAGGACCCGAACCAGACGCTGCTGACGACGCGCACCTGCTACCTGCAGATGGTCTACTCCGACGACGATGGCGAAACCTGGGAGGGTCCCTTCAACCTGAACCAGGACGTGAAGGAAGAGTGGATGTCCTTCTGCGGGACTTCCCCGGGCACGGGCGTACAGCTGCGCAGCGGACGCCTCGTGATCCCGATCTACTACAACGGCGACCACAAGCGTCACTTCTCCGCGTCCGTCGTCTACTCTGACGACGGGGGTGCCACGTGGAAGCGCGGCAAGTCTCCCAATGACGGGCGCATCTTCGAGGGCCGCCAGATTGACTCGCGCACGCTCGACACCGAGGCCGCGGCGACGCACGAGGCCACGCTCATCGAGCGCGCCGACGGTTCGCTCCTCATGCTCATGCGCAACCAGCATCCGAGCGGGAAGGTGGCCGCCACCGTCAGCACGGACGGAGGCGAGACCTGGGGCGACGTGTATTTTGCGCACGAGATCACGGAGATCTTCTGCCAGCCCAACGCCGTTCCCTGGCCGACGGAGGACTGCCCTGAGCGCGTCGTCTTCGCCAACGCCTCGCAGATGCGGCCGTATCGAGGCCGTGGTGTCCTGCGCCTGTCGGAAGACGGGGGCCGCACCTGGATCGCGTCGCGCACCTTTAACCCGGCGCACTACGTCTACCAGTGCATGACGATCCTGCCCGACGGAACACTGGGCCTTCTGTGGGAGCGCGAGATGCAGGGCCTGTATTTCACACGCATCCCGCTGGAGTGGATCAAGGCCGCCAAGATCTGACACCGCCGTGAGGAGGCCGCCTGCCGTTGGCACCTTCCCCGGCCTACGGCAGGCGAAAACCTCCTCAGCGTCCCCCATATGTGAGGACCGAAGAAAGAAAGAGGGCGGGCACCAACCGGTGCCCGCCCTCCGCGTATGTATCTCAGGCGTTCACAGCGCCAGGTGTTCCTTCACGACATCCGCCAGCGAAGAGGCCACGGAGTCGGCCTCCTCCTGGGTGGCAGCCTCGACCATGACGCGCACGAGGGGCTCGGTGCCCGAGGGGCGCAGAAGAACGCGGCCGGTGTCGCCCAGGCGAGCCTCGGCGGCGGCCACGGCGTCCGCAACGGCCTGGTTCGTGGAAGCGGCCGCGCGATCCACGCCGCCCACGTTGATGAGGGTCTGCGGCAGGCGCTGAACGAAAGAGGTCAGGTCGGCCAGGGAGCGGCCAGATTCCTTCACCATGCGCGAGATGAGCAGCGAAGAGAGAATGCCGTCGCCAGTCGTCGCATGGTCGCGGGCAATGATGTGACCGGACTGCTCGCCTCCCAGGGAGTAGCCGGAGGCCAACATTTCCTCGAGGACGTAGCGGTCACCGACGCCGGTCTGCACGGTCTTGATGCCGGCCTCACGCATGGCGAGGATCAGGCCGAGGTTACTCATGACGGTCACAACGAGTGTGTCGTTGGCGAGAGCGCCGCGGTCGCGGGCGTTAACTGCCAGCGCACCCATGATCTTGTCGCCGTCGATGAGGTTGCCCTCGTGGTCGACAGCCAGGCAACGGTCCGCGTCGCCGTCGTAGGCGACACCGAAGTCGCAGCCGGCCTCGACGACGGCGGCCTGCAGGCCTTCGGGGTGCGTCGAACCGGCGTTGCGGTTGATGTTGCGTCCGTCCGGTTCGGCGTTGATGACCGTGATATCGGCGCCGAGTTCGCGGAACACCGCCGGCCCGAATTCGTAGGCGGCACCATTCGCGCAGTCGATGGCGATCTTCATGCCGCGCAGGTCGGTGCCTGTCGCCTCGATCAGGTGCGCGATGTAGGATTCGCGGGCCCACGCATGGTCCGCATTGACCTCGCCAACACCGTCGCCGGTGGGACGTTCCCACTCGGTGTTCACGAGCGCCTCGATCTGGTCCTCGACCGCGTCCGCCAGCTTGTAGCCGCCGTGCGCGAAGAACTTGATGCCGTTGTCGGGCATAGGGTTGTGGGATGCCGAGATCATGACGCCCAGGTCCACGGTGTCTTCCGTGGCCGTCAGGTGGGCGACGGTCGGGGTGGTCACGACGCCGATACGCGTCACGTCCATGCCAGCGCTGGCAAGGCCCGCAGCGAGCGCGTGATCCAGGAACTCACCCGAAATACGGGTATCGCGTCCGATAATTGCGCGGGGCTTGGAGCCGTCCGCTCGCCGGGCGGAACCGAACTGGCGGGCGGCGGCCTCGCCGAGCTGCAGCGCGAGGTCCGCGGTGATGTCAACGTTTGCCAGTCCTCGCACGCCGTCCGTGCCGAACATTCTGGGCATAGTGTCTCCGTTCAGTGGGTCATATGACTGGTCTAAGCGTACCGCTACTGCGCCCGTCACCTTGTACGAGGCCGGGGCCATAACTGCGTCAGCGCTCACATCCTGGGCAGGGTTGACGGGAGACGAAAGTCGCGCCCCGCAAGAGCGGGGCGCGACCAACAGAAAAGATGCTGAATGAAATCAGCGCTTCGAGAACTGCGAAGCCTTGCGGGCCTTCTTGAGGCCTGCCTTCTTACGCTCGGTGGCGCGGGCGTCGCGGGTCAGGAAGCCAGCCTTCTTGAGGGCCGGACGGTTGGCGTCGCGGTCGATCTCGTTGAGGGCGCGCGACACGCCGAGGCGCAGGGCACCGGCCTGGCCGGAGACGCCGCCGCCGTTGATGCGGGCGATGACGTCGAAGCGGCCGTCAATGTCGAGCAAGACGAAGGGGGACTTCACCAGCTGCTGGTGCAGCTTGTTGGGGAAGTAGTCCTCGAGGGTGCGTCCGTTGATGGTCCACTTGCCGGAGCCGGGGACCAGGCGAACGCGGGCGACGGCCTCCTTGCGGCGGCCCAGGCCCGCGCCGGGCGCGGTGATGGACTGACCGGCGCCGGCGGGAGCCGACTCGGTCTCGGACGTGTAGGAGCTGGGGACGACTTCCTCGTCCAGCTCAGCGGAAACGATGGTCTCAGCCACGGTTCTCCTCAGGGTCAAAGGCGTTCAGTGACCAAAGGTCACTGAGCCACCTGGGTCAGTTCGTAGGGAACCGGCGACTGGCCGGCGTGGGGGTGCTCCGGGCCAGCGTAGACGTGCAGCTTCTTGAACTGCGCGCGGCCGAGGGAGTTGTGGGGAAGCATGCCCTTAACGGCCTTCTCGACGGCGCGCTCGGGCGTCGCGGCGAGGAGGTCACGGTAAGCGGTCGCGGTCAGGCCGCCGGGACGTCCGGAGTGGCGGTACGCCATCTTCTGGTCCAGCTTCTTGCCGGTAAGGGCAACCTTGTCCGCGTTGATGATGATGACGTAGTCGCCCATGTCCATGTGAGGGGCGAACGTCGGCTTGTGCTTCCCACGGAGGAGGGCAGCGGTCTGAGCTGCCAGGCGACCGAGGACGACGTCGGTGGCGTCAATGACGTACCACTTCTTGTCCGCGTCCCCGGGCTTGGGTGAATAGGTGCGCACGGGCGTAACCTTCAATTCTTGTTGGTCATGGGACGCCGCGCCGGTTTTTCCGGGGGCATCCACGATGAAACGGTTCGCGCGAGGCGTCGGCGAGCGCTCCTAGCGAGTGGGAGACACTAGGTACTCTGCCAACGCACAGCACTTGCCATATTATCGGCACGCAGGCCGACGGTCAAAGCGCGACGGACACTGTGTCACATTCCTCAGCACTTATCACCGCAGCACGCATCGCGCCTGGCCCGGGCCTGCTTGGCGCGCGCGGCCCACTGGGAAGGCTCGGGATAGTCAACGCCTTCGAGGGTAAGGCCGTGGGCCGGCGCGATAGGTGCGGCGTTCGCACGGGAGCGGGCGCGCAGAATCTGCGCCGGGTAGTCGGTGTCGCGTACCCCCTGCCCCACGAGGAGGAGGGCACCGACGAGCGAACGGACCATCGAGTGACAAAAAGCGTCGGCCTCAACACGGAAGACGAGGGTACCTTCGACATCTCGCTCGGCGCGCAGAGTCCGCAGGGTACGAATCGTCGTTGCGCCCTCACGCGGACGGCAGAACCCGAGAAAGTCGTGTTCCCCGAGGAGGCGCGCCCCGGCCTCGTTCATGGCCGCCTCGTCCAGGGGGTCCTCGACCCACAGTCGGTCCCAGCGCCCGAGCGGCTCGGGGTGATCCGACACACGGTAGGCGTAGCGGCGACCGAGCGCGGAGAATCGCGCATCAAAACTCCCATCGACGACCTCCGCCGAGTAGATGCGCACGTCGCAGGTGCCTCGCGCGGCGGCCAGGTCACGCCCGCGTGCGCGCTCGCCGTAGCGCCCCGAGAGGATCTTGTTCAGTCTGCGCACGATGGACGAGGCCGTGGTCGCCTCCGCGGTCTCCCCTCCCCTGGGCGTCAGCCGCGCCCAGGCCTCGTCGCTGAGGTCGACGTGACAGACCTGATGGCGCGCGTGCACGCCCGCATCGGTGCGTCCAGCGACGGTCGTCGCCGCCTCTTCGCGCGAGGCCATGGCGAGGGCCGCTTCGATCTCTCCCTGGACGGTACGCAGGCCCGGCTGGGCGGCCCACCCGCGAAAGTCGGTGCCGTCGTAGCCAAGGTCTAGGCGCAGGCGGCGTGTCACAGTTCCCACGCCCGAACGCCACCGATGATTCCCGCGTCGTTGGGCACGACGATGACGTCGTCGCCCATGAGCCGCAGGTTCGAAGCCGTGATTCGCTTCGAGTTACCGCCACCCAGGTACAGGCGATCCCACATGTACATCGGGCGCAGGCCGTCTACGACGCGGCGGATGCGGCGCGACCAGTGCACGTCGCCGAGGCGCAGGCGCTCATGCTCGCCGATGTAGTCGTCGTAGGTCAGGCCCCAACGCACGGGCCCCTGGGAGACCTCGACGTGGGGGGCAAGCTGCCCGCCGTCGAACACGGCGTTGCCCAAGCCGGTCCCCAGCGTAATGATCATTTCAAGGCCGCGGCCCGTAATCGCACCCGCGCCGGCGACCTCAGCGTCGTTCAGGACCTTCGTCGGCAGGCTCAGCGCCTGCTCGATCGCGCGGCCCATGTCGAAGTGATCCCAGCGCTCGACCAGCTCGGGAAGCACGCGCGAACGCGGCCCATCGCGGGTGATGTAGTGAGGGGTCGCGATGACGACACCGTGACGGATCATGCCGGGCATGCCCATCGTCACGCGGGTCGCGGGCGGCAGCTCCTTCGCGAGGCCCACCGCGGTCTCCACGAGCAGCTCCGGGGGCAGCGGGTACGGTGTCGGTACGCGGCGTGCCGGAGCCATCATGGTTCCGCGCTCATCCACGACGGATCCTTTGATGCCACCCCCGCCGCAGTCAATAGCCAGCGTCATCTCACGTGTCATGGCTTCAGGCTACCGGATACGGCAAGGGCCGGATACCCCTCGCGGGGTATCCGGCCCTTACTCGAGTCGATCAGTGATCAGGCGTCACTTCTCTTCGGCGGCCTGCTCGGCGGCGTCTTCAGCCTTACCGGCCTCCTCGGCGACTTCCTCGGCCTCGTTGGCCTTGGCGAGATCGCCTTCCTCGCGAGCCTCTTCAGCGCGCTCGGCAGCAGCCTCAGCAGCTTCCTCAGCCTCGGCGGCAACAGCCTTGGCCTCGGCGGCCTTCTCAGCCGTCTTCTCGGCGGCCTTGACGACAGCCTTCTTCTCGACCTTCTCCATGACGAGCTCGATGCGCATCAGGGGAGCGTTGTCACCCTTGCGGTTGCCGACGCGGATCAGGCGGGTGTAGCCGCCAGCGCGCTCGGAATCCATCGCGGGAACGAGTTCCTCGAAGAGGATCGCGACGATGCCCTTGTTGGGGATCTTCTTCAGGACCGTGCGGCGAGCGTGCTGGTCGCCGCGCTTGGCCTTGGTGATCAGCTTCTCGACGTAGGGGCGCAGCATCTTGGCCTTCGCCTCCGTGGTCGTGAGGCCGCGGTGTTCGATGAGCTGAGCCGCCAGGTTCGACAGAATCAGCTTCTGGTGTGCCGGGCTTCCGCCCAGACGAGCACCCTTCTTGGGGGTGGGCATGTGTTTCTCCTACGGATTCAATGCGTCCATCGGACGCACGGGGTCAGATGGACTGGTCGTCCGAAAAGATCGCGGCGGACTCCGAGTCGCCGAAGCTCGGCATCACCGAGTCCTTCAGCGTCATGCCGAGAGCCGCCAGGGACTCCTTGATCTCTTCGATCGACTTGGTACCGAAGTTGCGGATGTCGAGCAGGTCGGCCTCCGAGTGAGCAACCAGCTCGCCGACGGTCAGGATGCCGCGGCGACGCAGCGCGTTGTAGGAACGCGACTGCAGGTTCAGGTTCTCGATCGGGAGAGCCAGATCGGCTGCGAGGGTGGCGTCCGTAGTGGACGGACCCACCTCGATGCCTTCCGCTTCCTCGTTCAGTTCACGCATGAGGCCGAACAGCTCCACCAGCGTCTTGCCGGCCGAGGCCAGGGCATCGCGCGGGGTGATCGCCGGCTTGGTCTCCACGTCGATGACGAGGCGATCAAAGTCGGTGCGCTGCTCGACACGCGTCGCCTCGACCTTGTAGGTCACCTTGACGACGGGCGAGTAGATCGAGTCGATCGGGATGCGGGAAATCTCGGCCTGCGGATCCTTGTTCTGAGCGGCGGAGACGTAGCCACGGCCACGTTCGACGGTCAGTTCGATCTCCAGCTTGCCCTTCTCGTTGAGGGTGGCAAGACGCAGATCGGGGTTGTGGATCTCGACACCGGCGGGAGGCGTGATGTCGCCGGCGAGGACCTCGCCGGGGCCAGCCTTGCGCAGGTACATGACGACAGGCTCGTCATTCTCGCTGGACAGGACGATCTGCTTGATGTTCAGGATGATCTCAGCGACATCTTCCTTCACACCTTCGATCGTGCGGAACTCGTGGGGGACGCCATCGATGCGGATGGACGTCACCGCTGCACCCGGGATCGAGGACAGGAGGGTACGACGCAGGGAGTTACCCAGCGTGTAGCCGAACCCGGGCTCGAGGGGCTCCAGGGTGAAACGGGAGCGCAGGTCGCTGACCTTTTCTTCGGTCAGGATGGGTCGCTCTGCAATGAGCACGTCTATTCCTTTCTGACCGGTGCCCGCTATATGACACCGGATGTGGGAACCTGCGTGAGCAGGCTAAGGGAGTGTGAACGCGAAGGTTCAGACGTGGGGAGGGACGCGCCCTCCCGTCCACAAGTCAGCCGCGGCGGCGCTTCGGCGGGCGGGTGCCGTTGAAGGCCTGAGGCGTGACGTCCTGAATCGAGCCGATCTCGAGGCCGGCGGCCTGCAGGGAGCGGATCGCGGTCTCACGACCGGAGCCGGGACCCTTGACGAAGACGTCAACCTTCTTCATGCCGTGCTCCTGGGCGCGACGAGCCGCCGCCTCGGCCGCGAGCTGCGCGGCGAAGGGGGTGGACTTACGCGAACCCTTGAAGCCAACCTGGCCGGAGGACGCCCAGGCGACAACCGCGCCGGTGGGGTCCGTCAGGGAAACGATGGTGTTGTTAAACGTCGACTTGATGTAGGCGTGGCCGTTGGTGACGTTCTTCGAAATCTTGCGACGCGGCTTGCGGGCACCGCCCGAGCGCGAGGTCTTTGCTGCTGCCATTTCTGGTTCAGTTCCTTCTTGTCGCGGAAAGCGTCCCCGAGGGGACGGACTCTCCTAGGCCTTACTTGGCCTTCTTCTTGCCTGCAACGGTGCGCTTGGGGCCCTTGCGGGTACGCGCGTTGGTCTTGGTGCGCTGACCGTGGACCGGCAGGCCACGACGGTGGCGAAGGCCCTGGTACGAACCGATTTCGATCTTGCGACGAATGTCGGCCTGAACCTCACGGCGGAGGTCACCCTCAACCTTGAAGTTTGCCTCAATATAGTCACGAAGCTTGACGAGATCCTCTTCCGTCGCATCCTTGACGCGGGTGTCCGGGCTGACGCCGGTGGCGGCGAGGGTCTCTGCCGCGCGGGTGCGGCCGACTCCGTAGATGTATGTGAGCGCGATCTCGAGCCGCTTCTCGCGGGGGAGGTCGACGCCGGCAATACGTGCCATGGTGATGTTGCTCCAGTTGTTCATCGGAGGTCGTCATCGCTCAGTCCGGGCGAGCAGCCCGGCCCCGGCCTCCGAACCGAGGGTCGCCCACGGGTGGGCGCTTAGAGTGATGCTGTGGGGCGTGATGCCCCGCGGGTCGCAGCGGGTCTCAGCCCTGGCGCTGCTTGTGCCTGGGGTTGTCGCAGATGACCATGACGTTGCCGTGGCGACGAATCACCTTGCACTTGTCACAGATCTTCTTGACACTCGGCTTGACCTTCATGGTTGTTACCTCCACTGCCCGTCGGGCAGTTTGTGTCGGATCACTTGTAGCGGTAGACGATACGGCCTCGGGAGAGGTCGTAGGGGCTCAGCTCGACGACAACTCGGTCCTCGGGCAGGATGCGGATGTAGTGCTGACGCATCTTTCCCGCAATATGGCCGAGAACCACGTGGCCATTCTTGAGTTCCACACGGAACATCGCGTTAGGCAAGGCCTCAACGACCGTGCCTTCCATCTCAATGACGCCGTCTTTCTTCGCCATATCCTCCGTTTATCCTCTACATGTCTCGGATAGGTTGCGGCGGATGCCGCTGGGCGCACCCCTGTCAGGGATGACATGTGGATACGCCCAAGGAACTACTCTACGGCATGCGCACCCCGGGCGATAGTGCTATGCTCTGTCGGTTCGCTCACGTTCAATCCGTCACATTTTTCGCACACGCCGTCGTGTGCACGGTAATTCTGCGCCGAGACCGTGGATCCGCCACGTTCGGGCCTGGCCACTCACGACGCACCCGCGCCACCAGTGTGGAGGGTGCCGGCGGGACCGCAGGGCCTGGCCGGGCTTCGAGCCGACGCGCCGAGCCATAGGCTCGCGGCGCGGACGGCGAGCGGGCGGGCGGGCCCGACGGCACCCGGAACATCGGCGACGCAGCCACAACCTCGGTGTCTGAGGGCGGCGGCAGGGCCTGGCCGCCCACGACACACCCACGCCACCAGCGCGGAGGGTGCCGACGGGCCAAGGTGCATTCCCGGGTGCCTGAGGGCGGCGGCAGGGCCTGGCCGGGCTTCGAGATCGACTACTCCGAGCCGAAGGCTCGCGTGTGGCGATCTCGCGGGCGGGCCGCCGCCCTCAGGCACCAAGACAGGTTCACCAGGTCCAGAAGGCACCGCGAACCCGTGTGGTGAGCGGGCGGGCCCGACGGCACCCAGAACACCGGCGACGCAGCCACGACCTCGTCGATATAAGACTCGGGCCCGGCACTTCACCGAGTACCGGGCCCGAAACCGTCTGTGATGTCAGTCGAGCGAGACGGGCGTGACACCGTAGGGTGCCAGGCCTGCCACTCCCCCATCGCGTGCGGTCAGGACGCTCACACCGTCCGCCGTGATCGCAATCGAGTGCTCCCAGTGGGCTGCGTCGCGGCCGTCGACCGTGCGCACCGTCCACTCGTCGTCATCAGTTTGCGAGGCGATATCTCCGCGTGTGAGCATCGGCTCGACTGCGAGGACCATGCCGGGCTTGAGGCGGGCCTGGATACCGCGAACGTTGTAGTTGAGGACGTCCGGAGGCATGTGCATCCTCGTGCCGATGCCGTGTCCCACGAACTCTTCGACGATGCCGGCCTCCCAGCCGTTGATGAGGGCGTTCTCGGCGACAACCGTCTCGACTGCCTTGCCGACGGCGCTGATTCGTTTGCCGGTCGCGAGGCCCGCGAGGGCGGCCCACAGTGACTCGCGCGTAACGGCGTCGAGCTCGCGACGTTCCCGGAGCAGGTCCTCGTCGACTCCGGCGATTGCGCCAGTGGCGCGTGTGCCAGCCGCGAAGTCCGCGTCCTCAATGAACTGCTCGCCGACGATGACGCTGAACGCGGCGTCGCCGTGCCACTGCTTGCCGCCTCGTTCGATGAAGGCTCCGCAGTCGAAAGACACGATGTCGCCGGGGGCCAGCTCGTAGTCGCCGGGGATGCCGTGGACGATGACGTCGTTGACAGAGATGCACACCGTCGCCGGATAGCCGTAGTAGCCGAGGAAGTTCGATGTGCCGCCGCCGTCAGCAATAGCTTGAGCACTCACCTCGTCCAGCTCCCGAGTCGTAACTCCCGGGCGAACCGCAGCCCGCAGCGCCTCGTGGATAGACGCGACGACCAGTCCGGCCTCGCGCATCCAGCGGAGCTGTTCGACGGTCTTGAGCTCGATGTGAGGCATCGTTTACTTCGCCACCGAGTCCAGGATCGCGAAGATACGCTCCGTCACCTCGTCGATGGTGCCGCGTCCGTCCACGACCTCGAGCAGGTCTTGGTCCACGTAGTACGTGGCAACGGGCTCCGTCTGCTGGTGGTAGACCTCGAGGCGGTGGCGCATGACGGGCTCGGTGTCGTCGGTGCGGTGCTGTTCCTGCGCGCGCTTGAGCATACGCTCCACGACCTCGTCTTCGTCCACCTGGATCTCCAGGACGACGTCGATGGATGTGCCCAGATCCAGGAGCATGTCGCGCAGCACGTGAGCCTGCTCCACGGAACGCGGGTAGCCATCTAGCAGGAAGCCCTTCGCGGTGTCGGGGGCTGCCAGGCGGGCCTTGACCATGGCGTTCGTGACCGAGTCCGGAACGAACTCGCCGCGGTCCATGTAGGCCTGCGCCTGCTTGCCGATCTCCGTGCCCTCCGCCATGTTCGCGCGGAAGATGTCACCCGTCGAAATGGCGGGGATATCCAGGCGCTCAGCGATGCGCGAGGCCTGGGTGCCCTTGCCAGCTCCGGGAGGGCCAAGGAGGATGACGACTGTCATTTCAGGAATCCTTCGTAGTGATGCTGCTGCAGCTGGGTGTTGATTTCCTTCACCGTCTGCAGACCAACGCCGATGATGATGAGGAGCGTCGTGCCACCGAAGGGCATCTGCGAGCTCGACAGCTTCAGCGGGATGATAGCCAGCGACGGCAAGAGCGCGATAATCACCAGGTAGAGGGCGCCAGCGGACGTGATCCGATTAATCACGTAGCGCAGGTACTCGGCCGTGGGGCGACCCGCACGATACCCGGGGATAAAGCCTCCGTACTTCTTCATGTTGTCCGCGACCTCGTCCGGGTTGAACGTAATCGCCGTGTAGAAGAAGGCGAAGAAGAGGGTCATAAGGGAGTAGATCGTCAGGTAGAACGTGCTGCCCTGCGTGAAGTGGCCGGAGATCCACTGGACCCACGCGTCCTGAGGCTTGCCGAACTGGGCAATCATCGGGGGCAGAGCCAGGATCGAGGAGGCGAAAATGACGGGGATAACGCCCGCCATGTTGATCTTCAGCGGGATGTACGTCGTCGTCCCGCCGTACTGGCGGCGACCGATCATACGCTTGGCGTACTGCACCGGGATTCGGCGCTGCGCCTGCTCAACATAGACAACGGCGATGGCCACGACGAGCAGAAGCGCGACGATAGCGGCGACCGAACCCCATTTGCCGGCCTGGCCGATCGACAGCAGCTGCTCGGGCAGACGGGCCGCAATCGAGGTGAAGATCAGGAGGGACATGCCGTTGCCGATGCCGCGCTCCGTGATGAGTTCGCCCAGCCACATGATGACGCCGGTGCCAGCCATCATGACGATGATCATCATGATGAAGGTCAGCACAGTCTGGTCACGAATGACCGGCTCCGAGCACGACTGGAAGAGCTGGCCGCTACGCGCCAGCGAAATCGTCGTCGTCGCCTGAAGGATGCCGAGGAAGATCGTCAGGTAGCGCGTGTACTGTGTCAGCTTCGCCTGTCCCGTCTGTCCTTCCTTATGCAGGTCGTCGAATCGGGGAATCACGACCCGCAGCAGCTGGATGATAATCGACGCGGTGATGTAGGGCATGATGCCCAGCGCGAAGATCGAGAGCTGCAGCAGAGCACCGCCCGAGAACAGGTTCACGAGGTCAAGCAGCGACGCCTGAGACTCCTGCGCCATGCAGCGCTGTACAGCCTGCGAGTCGACACCGGGCGTCGGAATAAACGACCCGAGCCGGAACGCGGCCATGATGAACAGAGTAAAGAGCAGTTTCCGACGCAAGTCGGGGGTACGGAACGCCTGGGCAAATGCACCGAGCAAGGCTTCCTCCTACGAATGATGGGCAGCGGGGCACAGCCCCTAGACTGACTTAGCTTACCCGACAGGGGTGAGAAATGGCGAGATCCAATCATTAAACAGAACGCACGTCCGTGTATTTAACGAAACTCGGCGTGCGTGCGCCCCGGAGGCCCGGGGCTATGCGTTCGCGCGTGAGAGATCGTTTGACAACCTTCTTCCGGCGCGAGCGGGCAAAGATAACGGGGGTGGTCCTGTGAAGGACCACCCCCGTCTGACCTCAGCGGGCCGAGATGGACCCGCCGGCGGCAGTGATCTTCGCCTCGGCGGAGGACGACCAGGAGTCGACCTCAACCTCGAGCTTCACGCTGAGTTCGCCGGAACCGAGCACCTTAACGGGCGCGGAATCGCGAACAGCGTGCTTGGCGATGAGATCCTCGACCGTGACCTTGCCGCCCTCGGGGAAGAGTTCCCCGAGCTTGCCAACGTTCACGACCTGGTACTCAACGCGGAAGGGGTTCTTGAAGCCGCGAAGCTTCGGCAGACGCATGTGAATCGGCATCTGGCCACCCTCGAAGCCGGCAGCAACCTGGTAACGGGCCTTCGTGCCCTTGGTGCCACGGCCAGCGGTCTTACCCTTCGAACCCTCACCGCGACCCACGCGGGTCTTCGCGGTCTTGGCTCCCGGGGCAGGACGCAGGTGGTGCAGCTTAACGATCTGCGTCTTCTTCGTGGAGTCCGCCATTGTCAGTCGACCTCCTCAGCGGTCACCAGGTGACGCACGGTGCGAACGGCGCCCAGAACGGCTTCCGTCTGCTCACGCACGACACTCTGGCCGATCTTGCGCAGCCCGAGGGTGCGCAGCGTGTCCTTCATGTTCTGCTTCGCGTGAGCAGAGGACTTGACCTGCGTGATCTTGATGTTCTTCGCCATCACTTAGCCTCCCCTGCAGCGGCCTTGTCGGCCTCGGCGGCCTCGGCAGCCGCGCGCTTCTCGGCCTCGCCCTCTGCGCGAGCGCGCAGCATGGACGCGGGAGCAACGCGCTCGAGGGGCAGGCCGCGTCGAGCGGCGACAGCCTCGGGCTGCTCGAGCTGCTTGAGTGCGTCAACCGTCGCGTGGACGATGTTGATCGCGTTGGACGAGCCCAGCGACTTGGTGAGCACGTCGTGGACGCCCGCGGCTTCCAGGACGGCGCGCACCGGGCCGCCGGCGATAACGCCGGTACCGGGGGCAGCCGGTCGGAGCAGGACGATACCGGCGGTATCGCGACCCTGCACCACGTGCGTGATCGTGCGGCGGATCATCGGGACGCGGAAGAAGTTCTTCTTCGCCTCCTCGACGCCCTTGGAAATAGCCTGTGGAACTTCCTTGGCCTTTCCGTAGCCGACGCCCACCGTGCCTTCGCCGTCACCCACGACAACCAGGGCGGTGAAGGAGAAACGACGTCCACCCTTCACGACCTTGGACACGCGGTTGATCGTAACGACGCGCTCGATGTACTCGTTCTTGTTCTCGTTGTTCCGGCGGTTATCGCGATCGTTGCCGCGGCCGGAGCGGCGCTCACGGCGATCGTTGTTCTCGCCCGCGCCCGAACCGTTCCTGTCTCGCTGCTGTGCAGCCATCAGATGATCTCTCTTTCTTTCGGCTCGTTCACAGCTCGAGTCCGCCCTCACGGGCGGCCTCGGCAACGGCCGCAACGCGACCTGCGTACTTGTTACCACCACGGTCGAAGACGACGGCGGAGATACCGGCGGCCTTCGCACGCTCGGCGATCAGCGCGCCGACCTTGCGAGCCTTGTCGGTCTTCGTACCCTCGGCACCGGCGACGTCGGCCTCGATGTCGGAAGCCGACACCAGGGTGTGGCCAACCGTATCGTCGATGACCTGAGCCACCATGTGGCGGTTCGAACGGGTGACGACCAGACGGGGACGCTCGGGCGTGCCGTTGATCTTCTTGCGGAGGCGGAGGTGACGGCGCTTGCGAGCGACGAACTTGCCCTTGCCCTTGATCGAGTAAGCCATCACTTACCAGCCTTTCCGACCTTGCGACGGATGGTCTCGCCCACGTAGTGGATGCCCTTGCCCTTGTAGGGTTCAGGCTTCTTCAGCTTGCGGATGCGAGCAGCAGTCTCGCCGACGAGCTGCTTGTCGATACCGGACACCGAGAACAGCGTCTGGGACTTCGGCGCAATCGTGAACTCGATGCCCTCGGGCGGGGTAATGGTGATCGTGTGGGAGAAGCCCAGGGAGAACTCAAGGTCCTTGCCCTTGGCAACCACGCGGTAACCGGTACCCGTGATCTCGAGATCCTTCTTGTAGCCTTCAGTCACGCCAACGATCATGTTGGCGATCAGGGTGCGGGACAGTCCGTGGAGCGAACGCGAGGTGCGCTCGTCGTTCGGACGCTCGACGACAACCTGGCCGTCCTCGATCTTCGCGGTAATCGGCTCGGCAACAACGTGAGAGAGGGTGCCCTTGGGGCCCTTCACGGTCACGTTCTGGCCGTCGATCACGACGTCGACGCCGGCGGGGATAGCGATGGGGTTCTTACCAATTCGCGACATTGTTCAGCCTCCTCATCACCAGATGTAGGCGAGGACTTCCCCACCCACACCCTTCTCGGCTGCCTGACGGTCGGTGAGCAGGCCGGAGGACGTGGACAGGATAGCCACGCCGAGGCCGCCGCGGACCTTGGGCAGGTTGGTGGACTTGGCGTACACGCGCAGACCGGGCTTGGACACGCGCTTGAGCCCCTGGATCGCAGCCTCACGGTGCGAGCCGTACTTCAGGTTGATCGTCAGGGTCTTGCCCACGCGGGCATCCTCGACGGTGGTCGAGGCAATGTAGCCTTCCTCGACCAGGATGTTCGCAATCGCGTTCTTGAGCTTCGAGTACGGCATGGAGACCGTATCGTGGTGCGCACGATTCGCGTTGCGCAGACGCGTCAGCATGTCTGCAATCGGGTCTGTCATTGTCATGGGGGTTTATTCCCCTTCCTCGTCGCGGTTTCTCCGGTCACCCGGGACCTGCGACGTTCGTTTTACCAGCTGCTCTTGGTGACACCGGGGAGTTCGCCACGGTGGGCGAGCTCGCGCAGGCACACGCGGCACAGTCCGAACTTGCGGTACACCGAGTGCGGACGACCGCAACGGTTGCACCGGGTGTAGGCACGCACGCCGAACTTCGGCTTGCGGGCAGCCTTGACCTTCAGGGATGTCTTGGCCATGGGTCAGTCCTCCTTGAACGGGAAGCCGAGGTGACGGAGAAGGGCGCGACCCTCTTCGTCGGTGGTGGCCGAGGTGACAACCGTGATGTCCATGCCGCGCACTCGGTCGATCGAGTCCTGGTCGATCTCGTGGAACATCGACTGCTCCGTGAGACCGAAGGTGTAGTTACCGTGACCGTCGAACTGCTTGGAGGACAGTCCGCGGAAGTCACGGATACGGGGAAGCGCCGTCGAGAGGAGGCGGTCCAGGAACTCCCACATGCGGTCACCGCGAAGCGTGACGTGCGCACCGATCGCCTGGCCCTCACGCAGCTTGAACTGCGCGATGGACTTCTTGGCGCGGGTGGTCACGGGCTTCTGGCCGGTGATAGCGGTGAGGTCGCGGATCGCGCCCTCGAGTGCCTTCGAATCGCGAGCGGCCTCGCCGACACCCATGTTGACGACGATCTTCGTCAGTCCGCCGACCTGCATGACGTTCTCGTGCTTGAACTCAGCACGGAGCGCCTCGCGGATCTCGGAGACGTACTTTTCCTTCAGACGCGGGGCCATGCTCAGATCTCCTTGCCCTGCTCAACGCCGCGCTTCGCGCCGCCACGGGTCACGCGGACTCGGACGGTGCGGGTGCGGCCGCCGCGCTCAACGGTGTCCTCGCGGAAACCGACGCGAACGCGCTTCTTGGTCTCGGGGTCGACCAGAGCGACCTTGGACAGCGAGATGGGGGCTTCGATGGTCTCGATGCCGCCAGCGCTACCCTGCTGGCCCTGGCGCACGTGGCGCGTCTTGAGGTTGACGCCCTCGACGAGGACCTTGCCCTCGGCCGGGAACACCTGGATGACGCGGCCCTGCTTGCCCTTGTCGCCGGGCTTCAAGGGCTCGAGGCCCTCCTCGGCGCGGCGGGCGTTGCGCTTGGCCAGCGCCTGCTCGTCGGACGTGCGTCCGCGAACGACCTCCACGAGGTCATTCTTACGAATCTTGGCTGCCATGGATCAGATCACCTCCGGAGCGAGGGAGACGATACGCATGAACTTCTTGTCGCGCAGCTCACGGCCCACGGGGCCGAAGATACGCGTGCCACGCGGCTCGCCATTGTTGTTGATGATGACGGCCGCATTCTCGTCGAAACGAATGTAGGAACCGTCGGGGCGGCGGGTTTCCTTACGCGTGCGAACGATCACTGCCTTGACGACTTCGCCCTTCTTGACGTTGCCGCCGGGGATGGCGTCCTTCACGGTGGCGACGATCGTGTCGCCGATACCCGCGTAGCGCCGACCCGAGCCACCGAGAACACGGATGGTCAGGATCTCCTTGGCCCCTGTGTTGTCGGCGACCTTCAGTCGCGACTCCTGCTGGATCATTTTCTATTGACTCCTGTCGTCGTGCCGGTTCTCTCCCGGGTTGTACCGGTCGAGCCTTGCCGAACGGATTTCGGTCTGTGAGCGAAGGTCACTTCGCCTTTTCGAGGATCTCCACAACGCGCCAGCGCTTGGTGGCCGACAGCGGGCGGGTCTCCATGATGAGGACGAGATCGCCGACGCCGCACTCGTTGTGCTCGTCGTGAACCTTGACCTTCTTGTTCTTGCGCATGACCTTGCCGTAGAGGGCGTGCTTGACGCGGTCCTCGATCTGGACGACAACGGTCTTGTCCATCTTGTCGCTGACGACGTAGCCGCGACGGACCTTACGCTCGTTACGAGCGGTGGTTTCTGCCATCAGGCTCACTCCTCAGTGCTCGGGGCGGTGCGGTAGCCAAGCTCCCGCTCACGCGCGATGGTATAGATCCGGGCAATGTCGCGGCGCACGGTCTTCATGCGACCGTGATCCTCGAGGTTGCCAACGGCCTGCGCGAAACGCAGGTTGAACAGCTCGGCCTTGGCCTTCTCCAGCTCCTTGGTGAGCTGGGCATTGTCCATGGCGTCGAGCGCCTCGGTGGTCAGACCCTTATCTGCCATCAGATGTCACCACCCTCTCGGACCACGAAACGGGTCTTGATAGGAAGCTTGTGCTGGGCACGGCTGAGGGCCTCGCGAGCGAGCTCCTCGGGGACGCCTGCCAGCTCGAACATGACACGTCCGGGCTTGACGGGGGCAACCCACCACTCCGGAGCACCCTTACCGGAACCCATTCGTGTTTCGGCGGGCTTCTTGGTCAGCGGGCGGTCCGGGAAGATGTTGATCCAGACCTTACCGCCACGCTTGATGTGACGGGTCACGGCAATACGAGCCGCCTCAATCTGACGGTTGGTGATGTACGCACCCTCGAGAGCCTGGATGCCGTAGTCGCCGAACGCCAGTTCGGTGCCACCGGACGCGAAGCCAGTGCGGTGAGGACGGTGCTGCTTGCGGTACTTAGTCCGACGGGGAATGAGCATTGGGCTCAGGCCTCCGATCCGGTCGTGGGCGCAGCGGCCTCGGAGGCGGAAGCCTCACGGGGGGTCTGCTGCGCAGCGGTCTCCTGGTTGGGGCGTCCACCGCGGCGGGGGCCACGGCGGCCATCGCGGCGTCCGCCACGCTGGGCCTGCTCGGCCTGCTGGCGAGCGAACTCGCGCTCGGTGATATCGCCCTTGTAGATCCACACCTTGACGCCGATGCGACCGAAGGTCGTGCGGGCCTCGTGGAATCCGTAGTCGATGTTCGCGCGGAGGGTGTGCAGCGGCACGCGGCCCTCGCGGTAGAACTCGGAGCGGGACATTTCGGCGCCACCCAGACGGCCGGACACCTGGACACGAATGCCCTTGGCGCCAGCGCGCTGCGCGGACTGAATGCCCTTACGCATCGCACGACGGAAGGACACGCGGGCAGCGAGCTGCTCGGCGATGCCCTGCGCAACGAGCTGCGCTTCGAGGTCGGGGTTCTTGACCTCGAGGATGTTCAGCTGAACCTGCTTGCCCGTCAGCTTCTCGAGCTGAACGCGCAGGCGGTCGGCCTCGGCACCACGGCGACCGATGACGATGCCCGGGCGGGCGGTGTGCAGGTCGACGCGAACGCGGTCACGCGTACGCTCGATTGCCACCTCGGCGATGCCGGCGCGCTCGAGGTTGTCGGTCAGGAACTTGCGGATCGCGACGTCTTCGGCCACGTAGTCCGCGTAGCGCTGTCCCTTGGTGGTGGAGTCGGAGAACCAGCGAGACCGGTGGTCAGTCGTGATTCCCAGACGGAACCCGCGGGGGTTGACCTTCTGACCCATATCAGCGGTCTCCCTTCTTCTTGTCTTCCTTGGTCCCCACCACGATGGTGATGTGGGAGGTGCGCTTGAGAATACGACCGGCGCGTCCCTGAGCACGGGGACGGATGCGCTTCATGGTCGGACCCTCGTCCACGTATGCCTCAAGCACGAGCAGATCGGCCTCGTTGAAGGTCTCTCCGGCGTTCTCAGCCTTGACCTTCGAGTTGGCGACTGCGCTCAGCAGCACCTTGCGGACATCGGTGGCGACGGCCTGCGGGGCGAACCGCAGAATGTCGGCGGCCTCCAGAACACGCTTGCCGCGAACCTCGTTCACAACACGGCGGGACTTCTGGGGCGTGACGCGGATGAATCGCGCCTGCGCCTTGGCTTCCATGTATCTGCCTCTTCTTCCGTGGGGCCGGCTCAGCGCCGACGTCCCTTACGATCGTCCTTGTCGTGGCTGCGGAAAGTGCGCGTGGGAGCGAACTCGCCGAGCTTGTGGCCCACCATCGACTCGGTGACGAAAACGGGCACATGCTTACGGCCGTCGTGGACGGCGATGGTCAGACCCAGGAAGTCCGGGGTGATGACCGAGCGACGCGACCAGGTCTTGATGACGTTCTTCGAGCCGGATTCGTTCGCGGCGTCGACCTTCTTGAGCAGGTGGTCGTCGACGAACGGGCCCTTCTTCAAACTACGCGGCATTTCAATCGACTCCTACTCAGCGGTTCTTGCCGGTCTTGCGACGGCGGACGATCAGACGATCGGACGCCTTCTTCGGACGACGCGTACGGCCCTCGGGCTTGCCCCAAGGCGACACGGGGTGACGACCACCGGACGTACGGCCTTCACCACCGCCGTGCGGGTGATCAACCGGGTTCATGACGACACCACGGACGTGCGGGCGCTTGCCCTTCCAGCGCATGCGGCCGGCCTTGCCCCAGTTGATGTTCGACTGCTCAGCGTTGCCCACCTCGCCGATGGTGGCGCGGCAGGTGGCCTCGACGTTGCGGATCTCGCCGGAGGGCATACGCAGCTGGGCGAAGCGGCCTTCCTTAGCGACGAGCTGCACGGAGGTGCCAGCGGAGCGAGCGATCTTGGCGCCGCCACCCGGGTAGAGTTCGACGGCGTGCACAACGGTACCCAGGGGGATGTTGCGCAGCTGCAGCGAGTTGCCGGGCTTGATGTCGGCACCAACGCCGGCCTCGATGTGATCGCCCTGCTTGAGGCCGGACGGAGCGAGGATGTAGCGCTTCTCGCCGTCCGCGTAGTGCAGGAGAGCGATGCGAGCGGTTCGGTTGGGGTCGTACTCGATGTGAGCGACCGTCGCAGGAACGCCGTCCTTGTCGTGACGACGGAAGTCAATCACGCGGTACTGGCGCTTGTGGCCGCCGCCGCGGTGGCGGGAGGTCACGCGACCGTTGTTGTTACGGCCACCGGTCTTGTGCAGCGGGCGCAGCAGCGACTTCTCGGGGGTGTCGCGCGTGATCTCGACAAAGTCAGAGACAGACGAGAAGCGACGGCCCGGAGTCGTGGGCTTGTACTTGCGAATTCCCATTGTTCAAATGTCCCTTCGGTCCTCAGGCCTGATCGCCGAAGATGTCGATGGTGCCCTCACGCACGGTGACGATGGCACGCTTGACGTCCTTGCGCTTACCGATCCCGTTGCGGGTGCGGTAGGTCTTGCCCTTGCGGTTCTGGGTCGCGATGGAACCGATCTTGACGCCGAAGATGCGCTCCAGGGCAATCTTGATCTCGGTCTTGTTCGCGCGGGGGTCAACCTCGAAGGTGTACTTGCCCAGGTCCATCAGGGCGAGCGACTTCTCGGTGGTGACCGGCTTCAGGATGATGTCGCGGGGGTTCTTGCCCGCTTCAATCGTGCTCACTTGGTCTCCTCCTTGGTACCGAGGAAGGACTCAAGGGCGGCCTGCGTGAAGACGATGTCATCGGCGTCCAGGACGTCGTACGTGTTCAGCTGGTCGGCCCACAGGACGTGAACCTCGGGAACGTTGCGCAGGGACAGCGCGGTCAGTTCGTTGCCACGCTCGAGGACGACGAGAGCCTGGCGGTCCTCGACGATGGCGCGCAGGGCGGCCAGAGCAGCCTTGGTCGAGGGCTTCTCACCTTCGAACAGAGCGGTGACAACGTGGATGCGGTCGGCGCGCGCACGGTCGGACAGAGCGGAGCGCAGCGCGCCCTGCTTCATCTTCTTGGGGGTGCGCTGGTCGTAGTCACGCGGCTGAGGGCCGTGGACGACGCCGCCGCCGGTGAAGTGAGGCGCACGGATGGAGCCCTGGCGAGCGTTACCGGTGCCCTTCTGGCGGAACGGCTTCTTGCCGCCGCCAGCGACGTCACCGCGGGTCTTCGTCGCGTGCGTGCCCTGACGAGCGGCCGCAAGCTGAGCGACGACAACCTGGTGCATCAGCGGAATGTTGGTGGGGACGTCAAAGGTCGAACCGGGGAGAACGACGGTACCCGCCTTCTTGCCCTCGAGGTCGATGACGTCAACGTTACGATCGTCAGCCATGATCACGCACCCTTCACGGAGGAGCGAACCAGGACCACGCCGTTCTTCGGACCCGGGATAGCGCCGCTGATGAGCAGCAGACCCTTCTCGGTGTCCACGGCCTGGATCGTCAGGTTCTGAACAGTACGACGGTTGCCACCCATGCGGCCGGCCATGCGCAGGCCCTTGAAGATGCGACCGGGGGTCGCGCAAGCGCCGATGGAGCCGGGCTTGCGGTGGTTGCGGTGCGCACCGTGGGAGGCGGAGACACCGGCGAAGCCGTGACGCTTCATAACGCCGGCAAAGCCCTTGCCCTTGGTGGTGCCGGAAACGTCGACGGACTGGCCAGCCTCGAAGGTGGCGGCGTCGAGTTCCTGACCGAGCTCGTAAGAGTCTTGCTCGGACGTGCGGACCTCAGCGAGGTGACGGCGGGGGGCAACCCCAGCCTTCTCGAAGTGGCCCTGCAGGGGCTTGGTGACCTTACGGGAGTCAATCTCACCGAAGCCAAGCTGAATAGCGGAGTAGCCGTCGACCTCTTCGGTACGAACCTGGGTCACGACGTTGGTGCCGACCTGCACGACAGTCAGGGGCACGAGGTGGCCGTCGGCATCCCAGACCTGGGTCATGCCGAGCTTGCGGCCGAGCAGCGCCTTGATGGGCGCGCCAGCGTGCTGCTTCTTGTTAGTCATTGCAGATGTCCTCAGAGCTTGATCTCGATGTTGACGTCCGCAGGCAGGTCGAGGCGCATAAGCGAGTCGACGGCCTTGGGGGTCGGGTCGATGATGTCGATGAGCCGCTTGTGCGTGCGCATTTCAAAGTGCTCGCGGCTGTCCTTGTACTTGTGGGGCGACCGAATAACGACGAACACGTTCTTCTCGGTCGGCAGCGGCACCGGGCCCACGACCGTGGCGCCAGCACGCTGTACGGTGTCCACGATCTTGCGCGCGGAGCTGTCGATGACCTCGTGGTCATACGACTTGAGCCGGATGCGGATCTTCTGTCCCGCCATGCCGTCTTACCTCTTCTCGTACAGATTCGCCGCCGGTCCCCGCACTCGGGCGTGTCGCAGCCGTTGTGCTCGCGATCCCTCGCGCAGACCGACGTCTTGTCCAAAGATCTTGGGCATATTGCCCGACCCATACGTGATGGCACGCATGGGCCACCCCAGATACGCTGGGGCAACCGTGCCATTCTGTCAGAGTTCCACCCACGGGTACAAACCCAAGGGGGCGTTCTCGCATGTGAAACCACCGACAGAGTGGCGCACGCGACGATCAAATCCGCAGATACAGCCTTGACCGTCACCAAGAAACTACCGTACCCCGCACTCGGGCGTGTCGCAACTGGGGATGCGTCACAGCGTCACGAAAATCAGCGTTATGGCCTGCGGTGACAAGGGGTGGTGTGCGCGAATGCACCATCCTCACGCCCACTCCCCCGCCCTCCGCCACTGGCTACCCATTCCCCCGTAGACGGCTCGACTCGACGACCACACGACGCGAGGGCTATAGGACGTGCCATGTTGCTGAGGTTCGCGTCTTGCGTTCCCTGGCGTGTCCTTCTCATCCGCACGTGGGCCCGCTATTCCGAGCCTGGGCCTTCTCATCCGCACGTGGGCCCGCTATTCCGAGCCTGGGCAACCCCGCCCACGTACGGAACAGCGGGTTAACGTGCGCAACAGGCGGCCCCCATACGGGTCAGCTGGTTCACACGCAGGACACGTTGGAGTAGCTATCACACGCGGATGATCCACCACGAATCATTGGGCAGCCGCACGCCCACGGCGCTTCAGCATTCACAGAAGCGAGGTACACACGACCAACTAAAACACCGATTTTTCCGCGCAACAAAGCCGAAAAATCAACACCCCAGCAACACGTCGTGTCCAATAAGCCCGACGCGAGGCAATCCGCTACGAGGCCGAGGCTGCGCTGGCCTCCCGCGCGCCACGCACCCCGGCCTCGTACCCGCACCCCGGCCTCGTACCCACACCATAGGTACGAGGCACCCACCCGCGCTAGCATAGCGAAGGGTCCCACCTCCTCACGGAGGTGGGACCCTCAATGCCGCTGGATCAGCAGCGAATCAGATCTGAGACAAACTCAGAGGGTGATTCACTTGATGATCTTGGTGACACGACCGGAACCAACGGTGCGGCCACCCTCACGGATAGCGAAACCGAGGCCGGGCTCCATGGCGATGGGCTGGATCAGCTCAACGGAGATCTCGGTGGTGTCGCCAGGCATGACCATGTCGGTGCCCTCGGGGAGGGTGATGACGCCGGTCACGTCCGTGGTACGGAAGTAGAACTGCGGACGGTAGTTCGAGAAGAAGGGGTTGTGGCGGCCGCCCTCTTCCTTCTTGAGGATGTAGACCTGGCCCTCGAACTCGGTGTGGGGCGTGATGGAGCCGGGGCGGGCCACAACCTGGCCGCGCTCGACCTCGTCGCGCTTGGTGCCACGGAGCAGCAGACCACAGTTCTCGCCAGCCCAGGCCTCGTCCATGGACTTGTGGAACATCTCGATGCCGGTAACCGTGGTCTTCTGGGGCTCACGGATACCGAGGATCTCGACCTCGGAGTTGATGGGCAGCTTGCCACGCTCAACACGACCGGTGACGACGGTGCCACGACCGGTGATCGTGAAGACGTCCTCGATCGGCATGAGGAAGGGCTTGTCCATGTCACGCTCGGGGGTGGGGATGTAGGAATCCACCGCGTCCATGAGCTCCTCGACCTTGGCAACCCACTCCGGGTCGCCCTCGAGGGCCTTCAGAGCGGAGACCTGGATGATCGGGGCGTCGCGATCGAAGTCCTGGGACTCGAGCAGGTCGCGGCACTCTTCCTCGACCAGTTCCATCATTTCCTCGTCGTCGACCATGTCGGACTTGTTGAGGGCGATGAGGATGGTGGGAACGCCGACCTGACGGGCGAGCAGAACGTGCTCGCGGGTCTGGGCCATGGGGCCGTCGGTGGCGGCGACCACGAGGATCGCGCCGTCCATCTGGGCAGCGCCGGTGATCATGTTCTTGACGTAGTCGGCGTGGCCGGGGGCGTCAACGTGAGCGTAGTGACGCGCCTCGGTCTGGTACTCGACGTGGGAGACGTTGATCGTGATACCACGATCGCGCTCCTCGGGAGCGTTGTCGACCTGATCGAAGGGGGTGTACTCGTTCAGATCGGGGTACTTGTCGTGCAGCACCTTCGTGATAGCTGCCGTCAGCGTCGTCTTGCCGTGGTCAACGTGACCAATCGTGCCGATGTTGACGTGCGGCTTGGTGCGCTCAAACTTGGCCTTCGCCACTTGTGTCCTCCTGGACTCGGGTAGATATTCTCAGCCTACGGCTAGGTGTCAGCTTAACACCCCTAGGGCTTGAGACCTACTGGGTTTACTTGTGTGTGAGGCGGCTCGCAGGGGCAGGTCACCCTGCCCCCACGAACCCCCGGTGGGACTCAGTTGCCCCGAGACTTGCCGACGATCTCATCCGCGACGGCGCGCGGAACCTCGGCGTAGCTGTCGAACTCCATGGAGTAGACAGCGCGGCCCTGCGTCTTGGAACGCAGGTCGCCCACGTATCCGAACATCTCGGACAGCGGCACCTGAGCCTTGACGACGCGGACGCCGTGCTGCTCATCCATCGAGGAGATCTGGCCACGACGGGAGTTCAGGTCACCGATGACGTCGCCCATGTACTCCTCGGGAGTACGGACCTCGACAGCCATGATCGGCTCGAGGAGGACGGGGTTCGCCTTCTTGGCGGCTTCCTTCAGCGCCATCGAGCCAGCAACCTTGAACGCCATTTCGGAGGAGTCAACCTCGTGGTAGGCGCCATCGAGCAGCGTGGCCTTGATGTCAACCATCGGGTAGCCGGCGAGAACGCCGGACTGCATGGCGTCCTTGATGCCCGCATCGACCGAGGGGATGTACTCGCGCGGGACGCGGCCACCGGTGACCTTGTCCTCGAACATGTACTCTTCCTCGGAGTCAGCCGGGAGGGGTTCAAGGGCGATGATGACACGCGCGAACTGACCGGAACCACCGGTCTGCTTCTTGTGCGTGTACTCGTACTTCTCGACCGCCTTGCGGATGGTCTCACGGTAGGCAACCATCGGGTTACCCACGTTGGCCTCGACCTTGAACTCGCGACGCATACGGTCGACGATGATGTCGAGGTGCAGCTCGCCCATACCACCGATGATGGTCTGGCCGGTCTCGGGATCGAGCTCGACGGTGAACGTCGGATCTTCTTCCGCGAGCTTCTGGATGGCAACGCCCATCTTCTCCTGGTCAGCCTTCGACTTAGGCTCGACGGCGACCTGGATAACGGGGGCGGGGAAGGTCATCGACTCGAGGACGATCGGCTTGTCGATAGCGGCAAGCGTGTCACCCGTGGTCGTGTCCTTCAGGCCGATGACCGCGTAGATGTGGCCAGCGTGCGCCACGTCGACGGGGTTCTCCTTGTTGGAGTGCATCTGGAAGATCTTGCCGATGCGCTCCTTCTTGCCCTTGGTCGAGTTGAGGACCTGGGAACCGGACTCAACCTTGCCGGAGTACACGCGGATGAAGGTGAGCTTGCCGTAGAAGGGGTGCGCGGCGATCTTGAAGGCCAGAGCGGAGAAGGGTTCCTTCTCGTCGGGCTTACGAACCTCGGTCTCTTCCTCGGTCTCAGAGCCGGGGAGGAAGCCGCGAACGTCGCCGATGTCGAGCGGGGAGGGCAGGAAGTCCACGACGGCGTCGAGGACGGGCTGCACGCCCATGTTGCGCAGAGCGGTGCCACAGTAGACGGGGAAGGCGCGAGAGGAGATGGTCAGGAGGCGGATGCCTTCCTTGATCTGCTCGAGCGTCAGGTCGCCGTTCTCCAGGTAGGCCTCGGTCAGCTCGTCGGAGCCCTCAGCGGCGGCCTCGACGAGGGCCTCACGGTACTCCTCGGCCTGCTCCTGGTACTCCTCCGGGATGGGGCCGCGCACAACGAGGGAGCCGAGCGTGTCGTTGCCCTTGTCGTCCTTGGCCGGGTAGGTCAGCGCCTCCATGGTCAGCAGGTCGATGTTGCCAACGAAGTCGTTCTCGGCGCCCATCGGGAGCTGCATGACGATCGGGGTCGCGTGGAGACGATCCTTAATCGTGCCAACCGAGAAGTAGAAGTCGGCACCCATCTTGTCCATCTTGTTGATGAAGCAGATACGCGGGACGTCGTACTTGTCGGCCTGACGCCACACGGTCTCGGACTGGGGCTCAACGCCCTCCTTGCCGTCGAACACGGCGACAGCGCCGTCGAGGACGCGCAGCGAGCGCTCAACCTCAACGGTGAAGTCAACGTGACCGGGGGTGTCAATAATGTTGATCTGGTTACCGTTCCAGAAAGAGGTGACTGCGGCGGACGTAATCGTGATGCCGCGTTCCTTTTCCTGTTCCATCCAGTCGGTCGTCGAGGCACCGTCGTGCGTCTCGCCGATCTTGTAGTTGATGCCCGTGTAGAACAGGATGCGTTCCGTCACGGTCGTCTTGCCGGCATCGATGTGAGCCATGATGCCAATGTTGCGGACCTTGTTGAGATCCGTCAGCACCTCTAGTGCCACGAGTGTGGTTCCTTCGTTCGAAGTGATAGGTGTTATTGCTGCGTGAGACGAGGCCCGGTTGCCCAGGCCTCGTCTTTACATCACCAGCGGTAGTGCGCGAACGCGCGGTTGGACTCAGCCATCTTGTGCATGTCCTCACGGCGCTTCACAGCGGCACCGAGGCCGTTGGAGGCGTCGAGGATCTCGTTGGCGAGACGCTCGGTCATGGTCTTCTCGCGACGCTGACGCGAGAAGTCGACCAGCCAGCGCAGGGCGAGAGTCGTGGCGCGCGCGGGGCGAACCTCGACGGGGACCTGGTAGGTCGCGCCGCCGACGCGGCGGGAGCGGACCTCGAGGGCCGGGCGGATGTTCTCGAGGGCGCGCTTGAGCACGGAGACGGGCTCCTGCTCAGTGCGCTCGCGAACGGTCTCAAGTGCGCCGTAGACGATGCGCTCGGCGACGGTCTTCTTGCCGTCGAGGAGGACGCGGTTGACCAGCTGGGTCACGACCTTGGAGCCGTAGACCGGGTCATCGACGAGGGGGCGGCGGGGAGCGGGGCCCTTACGAGGCATTACTTCTTCTCCTTCTTCGCGCCGTAACGGGAACGGGCCTGCTGACGGCCGCGGACACCCTGGGTGTCCAGCGAACCGCGGACGATGCGGTAACGCACGCCGGGCAGGTCCTTCACACGACCACCGCGCACGAGCACGATCGAGTGCTCCTGCAGGTTGTGGCCCTCACCGGGGATGTACGCGGTGACTTCGATGCCGGACGAAAGGCGCACACGAGCGACCTTTCGCAGAGCCGAGTTCGGCTTCTTCGGCGTGGTGGTGTACACGCGGGTGCACACGCCGCGACGCTGGGGGGAGCCCTTCAGCGCGGGGGTCTTCACCTTCGCGCGCTTCGAGACACGTCCCTTGCGGACGAGCTGCTGAATGGTAGGCACTGGGTCTCCAGTTTCTTTCCGTCGGCGGCCTCCCCTCACGTCGAGGGGCTGCCCTGATTGTCAGTCTTCCGCGACCGTAAACCCCCGTGTGGGCACACGTGTCCGCAGGGGGCCGGTGCGCCATGATAACCACGCGGGTCAGAGGATGACGCCCGGAGCTCCGACGGACGGAGCCCGCTCCCGGTTTCCCGGGCACAGAGGTTCCACAGAGGCGGGAACCACCCTCAAGGATAGCGGGGAACCTCGTCGGGCGTCAAAGGGTGCGCCTTGTGTTTCGTCCCTCATCGACGAGGTCGGGGCTGGTTTCCGGGGCTCGTCTCCCATGCGTAGTGCTGAGGTTTCCTGTTATCCGCAACGATCCCTGCGGTGCCGAGATTTCGCATCTGCACTGCTGACGGTTCTCACTCGCCAGTGTTTCCACGCATTTGCTGTCATCCTGTGCCGACACCCTGTCTCTTGTCCGCACGTTAACCCGCTATTCCGCACGTGGGCGCCCTTGCCCACACTCCGATTAGAGGGTTTACGTGCGGATTAGAGGGCCGAGGTTCGCAATAGCGGAGACTGCGCATCACGAAGCAGAGGACAGCCACGCTGTCCACAGGCTCTTCTTTACGCGCCTCTATGCACAGGCGACTCGCCAGCACGATGACTATCCACAGGTGTCCCATTGCGTCTGGAACTCGGGTCTTCCCAGGGATAGACCTAGAGCATGATCAGCATTGAAACTCTTCGAACCCATCGGCACAGCCGTGCCGCGATCCTTGCAGACCCCGACATTCTCCTTATCAGACGTGGCTACCGCGTTCGCCTGCACGGTGATCAGGACGCACGACCATGGGAGATCTGGCAAAGTATCAACATCGCGCGTCTGCATGCACTCGACTATCAGTCGTCGCAGCGCCTGGTTTTTACTGGTAACAGCGCATTACTTCTCCATGGAATCCCAACATGGTCAACCAACTCCTGTGTCGAGGCGTGGCCAAGTAAGTCTGATTTCCAGCTCCGTCCCTATCCTGCAGTACAGCACCGACACACGGTCGTGCCCGGTGTTCCCGTGATTTGCCGACACAAAGCTCCTCAGAGCATCTCACAGATCGACGGTCTCGAAGCCGAATCACCGGTTGAAGCCGTCATTCGTCTTACCCTCAACGAGCAACCCCGCGACGCGTTTGTCGCAGCATGCATGGTGATGCACTCACTGTCAGGTTTCGACAGGTTCAACCTTGAGGACTCGCGGGAAAAGTGCGAGCATATCCGACGTGACATGCTCGCTGAACTCGGCAGATGCCCGAACCACTCGGGCTATCTGCGCGCTCAAGCGCTCATCAAAGCTGCTGACGGTGGCTGCGACAATGTTTTCGAGGCCTCGGTTCTATGGATTATCAAAAGCCTGTACTCGGGGCGCGTCGTCACGCAGTGTCCGATCATCATAGGAAACAACACCTATTTCGGGGACATCGTCCTTCCTGACCTGAAGATCATTGTCGAACCTGATGGCCGTACGAAGTTCGGCGATAACGAGCAGGAGGTACGTGAGAACACTGGGAAGTGGCTCAGCCGCCAGCACGACCTGGCTAATGCGGGCTGGAGAGTGATCCGCGCACGCTGGCACGACACTGATGACATGGCTTCTTTCCGATCCAGCATGGCGACGCTTTTAGGAATTCAACATCTTCCCGTCACTCAGGAGTCTCTACGCCTGTGGGCGAAGCCTCGGCAACCTCATGTATCCCGAAAGCATCGGTCTCAGCCGCAGCGGCACGGCTCGAGCAATCGTCCTTGACAAGTGGGCCTTCGCCTCCGACGCCGCCCCAAACTCTCGTGCGACGTGTCTCCGCATGCTAACCCGCCACCTGCATTTCAACCGTCTTTTCCGCACGCCGACCCCCTAACCCGCACGTGGGCGCGGTTGCCCACACTCAGATGAGCGGGTTCACGTGCGGAATAGGCGGCCAAGGCTCGGGTGAGGGGTTCGACAAACAGGTGACCACCACCACGAAGGCGGCCAGTCAGGATGCCCCCAGCTCACCCCGAGCGGCATCACAACACAACAAGCAGAAAACCAACACGCAACAACACAAAAGGAAACGACCTCAACAAGCCTCCACACAACCCAAGACTTGACACCCACCAGCCCCTCCCCTGCCGTGCACCCGCCGCTGTGCCCACGCACAGGACCCCGGCCTCGTCACGTGTGTACGGACGAGGCCGGGGCCCAAGCGGTCACGAACCGGACTACTCGCGGAAGTTCATGCCGAAGTCGATGGCACCCAGCGCGTCGAGGAAGTCCTCGGACACGGAGCCGTCACCGAAGTCGGCCTCGGAGTAGTTCGAGTTCGCCATGGCCTCAGCCGTCGGCTCGACGATGACGTCGTTGTAGCGCGACAGGCCGGTGCCAGCCGGGATGAGCTTACCGAGGATGACGTTCTCCTTGAGGCCCACCAGGGAGTCCGACTTGCCGTTCATGGCGGCCTCGGTCAGGACCTTGGTGGTCTCCTGGAAGGACGCGGCACTCAGCCACGAATCCGTGGCCAGCGACGCCTTCGTGATACCCATCAGCATCTGGCGGCCGGAGGCGGGCTGGCCGCCCTCGGACGCGACGCGGCGGTTCTGCGTCAGGTACGCCATACGGTCGACGAGCTCGCCGGGCATGAACGTGGTGTCGCCGGGCTCCAGGATGGTGACGCGGCGCAGCATCTGACGAACGATGACCTCGATGTGCTTGGCGTGGATGCCCACGCCCTGGTCGCGGTACACCTTCTGGACCTCGTCCACGAGCATCTTCTGGGCCACGTTACGGCCCATGATGCGCAGGATTTCCTTGGGGTCCAGCTGGCCCTCGGTCAGCGGGGTGCCGGCGGCGATGTGCTGGCCCTCGGACACGAGGAGCTTCTGGCGACGAGACACCTCGATGACCAGGTCTTCCTTGCCATCGTCGCGGGTGATGATCACCTTACGAGCACTGGGATCCTCGTCGTCGATGTGGACGCGACCGGCCGCCTCGTTCATCTTGGCTTCGACCTTCGGGCTACGCGCCTCGAAGAGCTCCTGAACACGGGGCAGACCCTGCGTAATGTCCGCAGCGGAGGCGGCACCACCGGTGTGGAACGTACGCATCGTCAGCTGCGTGCCGGGTTCGCCAATCGACTGGGCGGCGATAATGCCGACCGCCTCGCCGATGTCGACCTGCTTGCCGGTGGCCAGCGAGCGGCCGTAGCACTTCGCGCAGGTGCCGACCTGGGACTCACAGGTGAGGACGGAACGGCACACGATCTGCGAGACGCCGGCGGCAACCAGCTCGGCGAGCTGATCGTCACCGAGGTCGGTGCCCGCGGGCATGACGACCTCTCCGGCCTCGTTCACGGCGTCGCGGGCGAGGTTACGGGCGTAGGCGGTCGTCTCGATGGTGTCGGACGCCTCCCACTCACCGAACTCGTTCTTCTTCGCGATGTCGATCTTCAGGCCGGCGCGGGTGCCACAGTCGGCCTCGCGGACGATGACGTCCTGGGAGACGTCGACCAGACGACGGGTCAGGTAGCCCGACTCGGCGGTACGCAGAGCCGTATCGACCAGGCCCTTACGGGCGCCGTGCGTGGCAATGAAGTACTCGAGAACCGTCAGGCCCTCTCGGTAGTTTGCCTTAATGGGCTGCTCGATCAGCTTCTGCTTCGGGTCGGACACGAGGCCACGCATACCGGCGATCTGCTGAACCTGCGACCAGTTACCACGGGCGCCCGAGTTCACCATGCGGTACACGGTGTTGCGCTCGGAGAAGTTCGCGCGCATGTCCTCGGCGACCTCTTCGGTGCACTGCAGCCACAGCTTCACGAGTTCCTCGTAGCGGGTCTCCTCGAGGATGATACCCGTCTCGAACTGTTCGACGATCTCGGCGGCCTTGGCCTCGTAGCGGGCCAGGATCTCGCGCTTGCGCGGCGATGCCTGAATGTCGGAGAACGCAATCGTGATGCCCGACCAGGTCGACCAGTGGAAGCCGGCCGACTTCAGGGCGTCGAGGCAGTCCGCGACGAGCACGTTCGGGTAGCGCTGCGTCAGCGTGTTCACGATGTTGCCGAGCTGCTTCTTGCCGACGACCTCGTTGACGAACGGGTAGTCGGTGGGCAGCAGTTCGTTGAAGATCGCACGGCCGAGGCTGGTCTCGAGGATCAGCTCGTCGCCGCTCTCCCAACCCTCGGGGGCTTCCCAGCCCTCGGGGGGCACGGTGCCGTCGGCGAAGCGGATGCGCGCGGTCGCGTTCAGGTCCAGGTTGCCGGCGTCGAACGCCATCTGGGCCTCCGCCTGGCTGGAGAAGTACGGGACCACGGGGTTGCCGTCTTCGTCCGTCTCGACCGGGATCGACGGGTCGGGGTTCGAGGTCAGGTGGAACAGACCAATAATCATGTCCTGCGACGGCATGGCCACGGGGCGACCGTCGGAGGGCTTGAGGATGTTGTTCGTCGACAGCATGAGGATGCGGGCCTCGGCCTGCGCCTCAGCGCCCAGCGGCAGGTGGACAGCCATCTGGTCGCCGTCGAAGTCGGCGTTGAACGCGCCACAGGCCAGGGGGTGCAGCTGGATGGCCTTACCCTCAATCAGCTGGGGCTCGAACGCCTGGATGCCGAGGCGGTGGAGCGTAGGTGCGCGGTTGAGGAGCACGGGGTGCTCGCGGATGACGTCGTCGAGGACGTCCCACACCTCGGGGCGCTGACGCTCGACCTTACGCTTGGCGGCCTTGACGTTCTGTGCGTAGTTCTTCTCAACCAGGCGCTTCATGACGAAGGGCTTGAACAGCTCCAGGGCCATCTGCTTGGGCAGACCGCACTGGTGCAGCTGCAGCTGCGGGCCGACGACGATAACGGAACGACCCGAGTAGTCGACGCGCTTGCCGAGCAGGTTCTGACGGAAACGACCCTGCTTGCCCTTGAGCATGTCCGAGATCGACTTCAGCGGACGGTTGCCCGGACCCGCGACGGGGCGACCACGGCGACCGTTGTCGAAGAGGGCGTCAACGGACTCCTGAAGCATGCGCTTCTCGTTGTTGACGATGATCTCGGGGGCACCCAGCTCGAGCAGGCGCTTGAGTCGAGTGTTGCGGTTGATGACGCGACGGTACAGGTCGTTGAGGTCGGAGGTCGCGAAGCGGCCGCCGTCCAGCTGAACCATGGGGCGCAGGTCCGGCGGGATCACGGGGATCTTGGTCAGCACCATCGAGGCCGGCGAGTTGCCGGTGGCGACGAAGGCGTTGATGACCTTCAGGCGCTTGATGGCGCGGGCCTTGCGCGGGCCGGAGTCGGAGGAGATGGTCTGACGCAGGGCGGCCACCTCGGCCACCAGGTCGAAGGTCTCCAGGCGCTTCTGGATGGCGGACGCGCCCATGTCACCCTTGAAGTAGGTGCCGTAGCGGGCCACCATGGCGCGGTAGAGGCGCTCGTCGCCCTCGAGGTCGCCGACCTTGAGGTCCTTGAAGCGCTCCCACACGGCCTCGAGGCCGTCGATATCGCCGTCGAAGCGGCGACGGATCTTAGCCATCTCGCGCTCGCCCTGCTTGCGTGCGCGCTCGCGCTCCGCCTGCGAGGCACCGTCGCGTTCAAGGGCAGCGATGTCGGACTCGAGCTGCTCCGCGAAGTCGTTGATCGTGGCGTCGCGGTTGTTCTCCATCTGCTTCTTCTGCACTTCGAGTTCGGCGCGCAGTTCAGCCAGATCCTCGTGGCGACCCTTTTCGTCGACCTCGGTGATCATGTAGGCAGCGAAGTAGATGACCTTCTCGAGGTCCTTGGGCGCGAGGTTGAGCACGTAGCCCAGGCGCGAGGGAACACCCTTGAAGTACCAGATGTGCGTGACGGGGGCGGCGAGGTCGATGTGACCCATGCGCTCACGGCGGACGCGGGAGCGAGTGACCTCAACTCCGCACTTCTCGCAGATGATGCCCTTGTAGCGCACGCGCTTGTACTTGCCACACGCGCATTCCCAGTCGCGGGTGGGGCCGAAGATCTGCTCACCGAACAGGCCGTCGCGCTCGGGCTTGAGCGTACGGTAGTTGATGGTCTCCGGCTTCTTCACTTCACCGTGGCTCCAGACGGCGATGTCGTCGCCGGTGGCCAGGGTGATCTTCAGGCTGTCGAACGTTTTGGCGTCCAGCAAAGTTATCTCTCCCTATCAGATCGCATCGATGGTCGCCGCAGCGTTCGGACGAGCATCGAGGGTGATGCCCAGGTCCTCACGCGCATTGAAGTCTTCGTCCTGCTCACGCAGGTCAATGACGTTGCCGGCCGCGTCGAGGGCTTCGACGTTCAGGCACAGCGAGCGCATTTCCTGGATGAGGACTCGGAAGGACTCGGGGATGCCGGGCTCGGGGATGTCCTCGCCCTTGACGATGGCCTCGTACACCTTGACTCGGCCGGTGGTGTCGTCGGACTTGATGGTCAGCAGCTCCTGGAGGGCGTAGGCGGCACCGTAGGCTTCCAGGGCCCACACCTCCATCTCGCCGAAGCGCTGGCCGCCGAACTGGGCCTTACCGCCCAGCGGCTGCTGCGTGATCATCGAGTACGGACCCGTGGAGCGGGCGTGGATCTTGTCGTCGACCAGGTGGTGGAGCTTGAGCATGTAGGTGTAGCCCACCGAGATCGGGTACGGGAACGGTTCGCCGGAGCGGCCGTCGAACAGGCGCGCCTTGCCCTCGTAGTTGGTGAGGACGTCGCCGTCGCGGTTCGGGTTGACGTTGCGCAGCAGGCCGGCGAGTTCGTCGGCTTCAAGGCCGTCGAACACGGGGGTGGCCACGTGCGTGCACGGGCCGGTCTTGATGCCGTCAGCGGGCAGGTGCGCCGCCCACTCTTCGCCGGCCTCGACAGCGGCCGAGGCATCCCAGCCCTGGTGGGCGAGCCACCCGAGGTGGTACTCGAGCACCTGGCCGACGTTCATTCGACCGGGGACGCCCAGCGGGTTGAGGATGATGTCGACGGGGGTGCCGTCGGCGAGGAAGGGCATGTCCTCGACGGGGAGGATCTTGGAGACGACGCCCTTGTTGCCGTGGCGGCCGGCCATCTTGTCGCCGATCGTGATCTTGCGTCGCTGGGCGACGTAGACGCGCACGGTCTGGCGGACGCCGGGGTTGAGGTCGTCGTCGTCATCGTTGAACTCGCGGACGCCGATGACGATACCCTCTTCGCCGTGGGGGACGCGCAGGGAGGTGTCACGCACCTCGCGGGCCTTCTCGCCGAAGATGGCGCGCAGCAGGCGCTCTTCGGAGGTCAGCTCGGTCTCGCCCTTCGGGGTGACCTTGCCGACGAGAATGTCGCCGGCGGTGACTTCGGCACCGATGCGGATGATGCCGCGCTCGTCCAGGTCAGCGAGGGATTCCTCGGAGACGTTGGGGATGTCGCGGGTGATTTCTTCCTCACCGAGCTTGGTTTCGCGGGCGTCGACCTCGTACTCCTCGATGTGGATCGAGGTGAGGATGTCCTCTTCCACGACGCGGCGGCTGAGGATGATGGCGTCCTCGTAGTTGAGGCCTTCCCACGACATGTAGGCGACGAGCAGGTTCTTGCCGAGTGCGATCTCGCCGTTGGAGGTGGCGGGGCCGTCGGCCAGGACGTCGCCGGCCTCGACGCGGTCGCCCTCGTCCACGATAACGCGCTGGTTGGTGCAGTTACCGGGGTTGGAGCGCTCGAACTTCTCGAGGCGGTAGGAGTCGCGGCCGCCCTCGTCCGTGGAGACGACGATCAGGTCCGCAGAGACCTCGGAGACGACGCCGGAGTGGGCAGCGAGGATCATTTCGCCGGAGTCGTGCGCGGCGCGCAGCTCCATGCCGGTGCCGACCAGCGGGGCTTCCGTGGTGAGCAGCGGCACGGCCTGACGCTGCATGTTCGCGCCCATGAGGGCTCGGTTCGCGTCGTCGTGCTCGAGGAACGGAATGAAGGCCGCGGCAACGGACACCATCTGGCGGGCGGAGACGTCCATGTAGTCGACGCGATCGCGGGCGATCAAGGTCGGGTCTTCGCCGGCGACACGGCACAGGACGTCGTGCTCGGCGAAGGATCCGTCGGCCTCGAGGGGCGACGAGGCCTGGGCGATGAAGTGCCCCTTCTCGTCGTCCGCGGTGAGGTAGCGGATTTCGTCGGTGACGCGGCCGTTTTCGACGACGCGGTAGGGCGTCTCGATGAAGCCGAAGGGGTTGATGCGCGCGAAGGTTGCGAGCGAGCCGATGAGGCCGATGTTCGGGCCTTCAGGGGACTCGATCGGGCACATGCGGCCGTAGTGCGAGGGGTGGACGTCTCGAACTTCCATGCCCGCGCGGTCGCGGGACAGGCCGCCGGGGCCCAGGGCCGACAGGCGGCGCTTGTGGGTCAGGCCGGCGAGCGGGTTGTTCTGGTCCATGAACTGCGAGAGCTGGGAGGTTCCGAAGAACTCCTTGATCGCGGCCACGACGGGGCGGATGTTGATCAGCGTCTGGGGCGTGATCGAGTCCGTCTCCTGGGTGGTCATGCGCTCGCGCACGGTGCGTTCCATGCGGGCGAGGCCGGTGCGGACCTGGCCCTGGATGAGTTCGCCGACGGCGCGGATGCGACGGTTCGCGAAGTTGTCGATGTCGTCGACCTCGACGCGGACCTCGACGGGTTCGCCATTTCGGGTGCCGGCGAAGGTCTTGTCGCCCTGGTGGAGGGCGAGCAGGTACTTGACGGTGGCGACGATGTCCTCGAGGGACAGGGTCGAGGCCTTGGGGTCGGCTTCGATGGCCAGCTTCTTGTTGATCTTGTAGCGACCGACCTTTGCCAGGTCGTAGCGACGAGAGTCGAAGTAGAAGTTGTTGAGCAGCGTCTGGGCGGCGTCGACGTTCGCGGGCTCGCCGGGGCGCAACTTGCGGTAGATGTCGAGCAGGGCCTCTTCCTGCGTGGCAACCGTGTCCTTTTCGAGGGTTTCGAGGAGGACCGGGTAGGCGGCGAAGGTGTCGCGAATCTCGGATTCGGTCATGCCGACGGCCTTGAGGAAGTGGGTGACCGACTGCTTACGCTTGCGGTCGATACGCACGCCGACGGCGTCGCGCTTGTCGATCTCGAACTCGAGCCACGCGCCGCGCGAGGGGATGATCTTCGCGCCGAAGGTTTCCTTGTCGGTCGAGCGGTCCGAGAGCTTCTCGAAGTACACGCCGGGGGAACGCACGAGCTGAGAGACGACGACACGCTCGGTGCCGTTGATGATGAAGGTACCGCGGGGGGTCATGAGCGGGAAGTCGCCCATGAACACGGTCTGAGACTTGATTTCACCGGTCTCGTAGTTCATGAACTCGGCGGTCACGTACATGGGTGCCGAGTACGTGTAGTCCTTCGCCTTGGCTTCCTCCATGGAGTACTTGGGGGATTCGAGGCGGTGGTCGTGGAACGACAGGCTCATGGTGCCTGCGACGTCCTCGATGGGGGAAATCTCGTGGAAGATTTCTTCGAGGCCGGAGACGTCGGGGACGTCACCTCGGCCGGATGCCTGTGCGGCTTCGACGCGGGCCTTCCACGCGTCGTTGCCCAGCAGCCAGTCGAAGCTCTCGACCTGCAGGCCCAGCAGATTAGGGGCCTGGAGGGGTTCACGGAGCTTCGCGAACGAAATGCGGTGGCTGGGCTGTTTGGCGGTGCTGTTGGCAGCCAAAGGGGGTCCTTCCCTGCTGTTACGGTGCGCACGCTTCCTTATCACCCATTATCTGACGCGTCCTGGTCCGTCAAGCGCCTGTTACGACGGCTGGATACGGGTCACCTCGGGCATGATAAGGCGCAAATACTCAGCCTACCGTGACTCCCATCGCGAGTCAAGGCTGAGTGTGTTATGTGCAGGGATTCACGACGACGAGGCCGTGGTCGGCTTGCCCGTCAGGCGCGGCGGGTGCGGCTCCCAGTTGTGGCTGGCGGTGCCCCAAGTCGGGCGTGAACCGACGACCGGCATCAGGGCGACTGACGACCGATCACTACGCTTGCAATTGGTCGCGGGTCACTATGTTAACGACGGACTACAGGTGCTGCCACCACGCGAGACAGGCTGGACAATCGTTTCACGGTTTATGAACAACGCTGCTAGGGGCGCCCGTGCGCATCGCGTAGACGAGTTCAGCGAGTTCAAGCTGCTCCTCAGCGCGCTCCTCCAACTCGCGCTCCCGCGCCAGTTCCTCGGGCGTGTATGTGGCGCGCACTTCGCGCACCACCTCGTCACAGCCATAGAAACCATCGGGAATTTCGTCGCTCATACGGTCCTCCGCTCAACGACCTCACAATCCACCATACGGGGATCAACAGCACCACAAGGCACAATCCGAGGCCAGCGCCATCGACGAGGCCGTGGCCGACTTGCCCGTCAGGTGCGGCGGGTGCGGCTCCCAGTTGTGGCTAACGGTGCCCCAAGTCGGGCTTGAACCGACGACCCACGGATTATGAGTCCGCTGCTCTGACCGACTGAGCTATTGGGGCGTGGCCATCTTAGCGGAGGAAGACGCCGCTCTTCCACCGACACCCTCCCTGATCCGTCGGTCACGCCACAGCGACATAGGACCTTAGTCATGCCTATGGTGATTTGACAAGGTCACAGCCAATAATTTTAAGGAGATGGCATGAACGTCGCGGAACAGATCGTGGCCCAGCTCGTCGACGCGGGAGTCCATCGGATCTACGGCATTGTCGGCGATTCGCTCAACCCCATCGTCGACGCCGTGCGCAAGACCGGCGGCTCGAAGAAGGGCGGCATCGACTGGATTCACGTCCGCCACGAGGAGGCGGCGGCGTTCGCTGCTTCGGCCGAGGCTCAGCTGACTGGCAAACTCGCCGTGTGCGCGGGTTCATGCGGCCCGGGCAACCTGCACCTCATCAACGGTCTGTACGACGCGAACCGCACGGGCGCGCCTGTCCTGGCCATTGCCTCGCACATCCCGAGCGTCCAGATCGGCTCCACCTACTTCCAGGAAACGCACCCGGACCGTATCTTCGAGGAGTGCTCGGTTTACAACGAACTCATCTCCTCCGCGGCACAGTCGCCGCGCACCGTGAACTCGGCGATCCGCCACGCGGTCGGTCTGGGCGGCGTGTCGGTCATCACTCTGCCCGGTGACGTCTCCGACCTCAAGGCCGTCGAGCACGTTCCCACCTATGCGCCCGCGCGCCCGGCGACGCTGGCCCCGAACCCGGCGGATATCGACGAGGCCGCAGCCCTCCTGAATAAGGCGGACAAGGTCGCGATCTTCGCCGGCGCGGGCGTCGAGGGCGCCCACGACGAGGTTATCGCCCTGGCCGACGCGCTCAAGGCCCCGATCGGCCACTCGCTGCGCGGCAAGCACTTCATCCAGTACGACAACCCCTTCGACGTGGGCATGACGGGCCTGCTGGGCTACGGTGCGGCCGCGGAGGGCATGAACGACGCCGATGTGTTGGTTCTGCTGGGCACCGACTTCCCCTACGACCAGTTCCTGCCCGGCACCCCGACCATTCAGGTGGACACGCACGCGGAGAAGCTGGGTCGCCGCACGGACGTTGGCCTCGCGATTCACGCTCAGGTCAAGCCCTTCATCGAGGCGCTCCTCCCCCACCTGCGCGCAGGTCGCTCCGATTCTTTCCTGAAAGCCAAGATCAAGAAGCACTCGGAGATCATGCACGCTCCCGTGGGCGCCTACACGCGCAACGTGGAGAAGATGCGTCCGATCCACCCCGAGTACGCCGCGCATCTGCTCAACGAGACGGCTGCGAAGGACGCGATTGTTACGGCGGATACGGGCATGTGCAACGTGTGGACCGCCCGCTACATCGATCCGCTCGGCACGCGCCGCATCATCGGTTCGCTCCTGCACGGCTCGATGGCCAACGCCCTGCCGATGGCCCTGGGCGCCCAGGTCGCCTACCCGGATCGCCAGGTCGTGTCGGTATCGGGTGACGGCGGCCTGTCGATGCTGCTCGGCGAGCTGATCACCGCGACGATGTACAACCTGCCCGTCAAGGTGGTTGTCTTCAACAACTCGACGCTGGGCATGGTGAAGCTGGAGATGCTGGTCAACGGTCTCCCGGACTTCCAGACGGATGTCCCGGATACGAATTACGCGGAGATCGCTCGCGCAATTGGCTTCCACGCGGAGCGTGTCGAGGATGCGTCTCGCCTGGAGGCCGCGTACCGCGAGGCCTTCGCAGCGCCTGGCCCGGCCCTCGTCGAGGTCATCACGGACCCGAACGCCCTCTCCCTCCCGCCGGCCATCACGGGCGGCCAGGTCGTCGGTTTCGCGACCGCGATGAGCAAGATCGTCCTCAACCGTGGGATCGCCGAAGCCTTCTCGATGGCGACCTCCAACATGCGCAACATCCCGCGCCTGTAGGGTCCCCCCTCGGGAGGCTCTCAGGGGACGAGGCCGGGGCTGAGTCGCGCGACGCGGCCTGGCCCCGGCCTCGTGGTTTAGGCGTACCGCCGGGCGATTGCCACCGCGTCGGGCACGTAGGTGCGCCCGAAGACGGCGCAGTGGATCATGATGATGTGCGCCTGGTGCAGGGCGATGCGCTCGCACCAGCCGTCCTCCAGGGGCGAGGCCTCGTCGTAGGCGGCGAGGATGCGCTCATAGTGCGGGCAGCCGAAGACGGCGAGGGCAGCGAGGTCCTCCTCGGCGTGCCCGCCCTGCGCGGCGGGGTCGATGAGGACGGCTCCGCCGGGCGTCCACATGACGTTGCCGTTCCACAGGTCGCCGTGGGTGCGCGCGGCACCGACGTCCTCGCGCCGAGCGATCGCGTCCGCGACCAAGCGCGGCTGGCCGTGGTCGAGGTCGCCGGAGTCGAGGAGCTCGCACAGCCGCTCGATGAGGTGCCGCTCGGAGGCGGTGAAGACGCGCGTGTCCAGGTACGGCGCGATTCGCTCACGCGCATAGAACGCTCCCCACGACTCGCGAGGGGACGAGGCCGGGGCGGCCTCGGCAGAATTCGCGCGGTTCGCGCCGCCCGCTTCGCCGCGAGCGCTCGGGCGTTCGGGGAGGGAGAGGTGAGCCTCTCCCATCCAGCCGTCACCCGAGTACCCGTCGGGGGCGGCACCCAGGTGCGTAGCACCGGCGGCGTGCGTGTGGGCGAGGGCGCGGCCGAATGTTTCGGCATCCTGCGCCGATGGTGATACCGAGACCACGCGAGGTTCCTCCAGCCACGTCGCCCCGTGATCGAGCACGGGCACGACCGCCGCCCCAGGGTCCGAGGCCTCGGCGAGCCATGCGAGGCCCGCAACCTCATAGGCGATCCGCCCGCGACGGCTATCCGTCTTTCTTATCGTCTCCATCGACTCGTCCCCGTTCCGTTCCACTGCCACCGCGCGAGAGGCTCCCGCCACGTACGCACCATGCTATCCCCACCCTGCCACGCACAGGGCGCGCGGAGGAGCGAGGGGTGCCCAGGCCTCGGCCCGCTTAGACACATACCAAATAAACATCGTTATACTTCCGATTAGAGTAAAGTCCCCCGACGAGGATGTAGGCCTCCATGACCCTCACGACGACACAGAAGTCCATCGACGCCCTGCTGACCGGAGACAGGCAGTACCAGATCCCCGACTTCCAGCGCCCCTACGTGTGGGAGGAGCCGCAGGCAATCGCCCTGGTCAATGACCTGCTGGGCGCGTGGCGCACGAACGACGGCGACTATTTCCTGGGTTCGGTTGTGCTCGTGCAGCACCCCAGCGGCGACGACGTGGATATCATCGACGGGCAGCAGCGCATGACGACGCTGTGCATCCTCTTGGCGCTCCTGCGTCACCTGGCGGGCGTCGGTTCCGGACTGCACGGCGACCTCAGTAAACGCCTGAGTATCGCTGAGTCGACCTTCAAGGGCTTGGACGAGCGGCCGCGCCTGCTCGTGCGCGAATGCGACCGCGAGTTCTTCGACACGTTCATCGTCGGCGACAATATCGATTCTCTGCTTGACGTCGACGCGAGTGCGCTGACCCCGGCCTCGGTGCGCCGCATCAACGACAACGCGCGGGCGATGCTCGACGTGCTGAGCGACCCGGATGTGCTGGCACCGGACGAGATCCAGAGTTTCGTCCAGTACCTCATGCTGCAGGTCTCCCTCATCGAGGTGTCGACCGACTCCTACCAGGCCGCGCACCGCATTTTCGCGGTGCTCAACACGCGCGGCGTCCCCCTGTCGGCCGCCGACATCTTCAAGGCGCGCGTCCTCGCCCACGTCGAGCCCGACGCCCGGGCGCGCTACGCGGCCCTGTGGGAGCAGAGCATCGACTCGCTGGGCACGGAGAACCCGGACGCCTTTTTCGGGCACCTGCTCACCCTCGCCCTGCGCTCGCCCGCCAAGCGCGCCCTCATCGACGCGTTCGGCGAGCAGGTCCTCACCCCCTTCCTCGCGTCCAAGAGCGGCGAGGAGTTCATCGACGAGGTCGTGGTTCCCAACGCTCGCGCGTACTCTCTGGCGACGCTGGGATCCCTCGCCGGGCACCCGGCCGCCACATCCCTACAGCTGCTGCGCCTGTACGAGGCATCCGACTGGAAGCCCGCGGCCATGGCGATCTTGAGCGTGGAGCGCAGTGACGAGGAAGTCGCCTCTCTCATGTCCTCGCTTGAGCGCCTGTACGGCACGGCAGTCGCCGCGCGCTTGGTCCCGAGTTCCCGAGAGTCGATCATCGCCAAGTTCATCGCCGCCGTCGAGGACGGCGAGTCCATCACTGCCGCCTGCGCGGTCTCTGACGATACTCTCCACCGGGCGGCCAAGACACTGTCGAGCGCCCTGCCTCAGTCCTCTCTCCGCAAGGTGTTGCTCTACCACGCGATGGTCGCCGACCAGGGTGGATTCCCGGCTCGTCTGCCACGCAGCCTGGGAGTCCTGGCGGGGCTGCCCGCCACCGCGATCCGCGGCGTCGCAGCCGACGTGGATCCTCGTATTTGGAACAGGCGTCTGGGAGGCCTGGTTCTGACGACAATCAAATCACGCACCGTCAACCAGGCACCCGACTGGGACACCGTGTCACGCGCACTCCACGAAGCACCGACGGTCGGCGCGCTCATCGTCGGTACACTCCCCTCCGACAGGGGCGAGATCAGCAATGCCGCCCTCGAGCTGCGTCAGACCTACCTGACGCGCAGCATCCTGGACTATTGGGACATTCGCCGCGATTCCGATGGCGTGGATCTGTCTCTCTTGTCCAGCTCCGAGCTGGAGGCCGCCGTCGACAAGCGTTCCGCCGCGCGCGGCCGCCAAGTGCGCCTGGCCGACGTCGTCGCAACCGGCATCATCTCCCCCGGTGACACTTTCGTGTGGCGACGCCGCAACCTCGGCAACGTCTACGTCGTGACCATCTCAGCCGAAGGCACCATGGTCCTGCCCGACGGCACGGACGTTGCCTCTCCTTCCGCGGCCGTCAAGGAGTTGACCGGCAACAGCTCTGCCGCCGCCCTCGACGTCTTCGTGCGCGAGTCTGACGGCAAGAAGCTGCGCGACCTGTGGGACAAATACAGGAGCCGCTTCGCCTCGTGAGTTGTGACGGCTGGGGCCGCCCGCGCGACGCGTGGGCGGCCCCGTCGCCTACCTGCGCCACACTTCCCAGGGGAAGGGAACGATGCTGCTGAGCGAGCGACGAACGCCATTAAGATCATTCATCAACGTGACAAACGCATCCACAGCGTGGTTGTCCGTCAGCGCCCACCAGAGGAAAAACCCCAGGAACGCGAGGAGCATCATCAGGTGGGCCGCGCTCCAGAACCAGCGGAAGCCCCAGTACAGGGCGGGGAGTCCTTCTTTCACGCCAGGCTCACTTTCTCGTCATCATCCACAGTTTCCGGCGTGTCATCCGTCTGGGCACGCCGCTGCTTACCCTTCGGAGGAAGCAGGGCAATCGACACCTTCTGCGACGTCAGTGCCCAGCTCATGACGCGTAGAGGATTGAGGGGGTCATCCGGCTCGCGCAAGGCCAGAGAATCGACGGCAAAGTAGCGGACAGTCCCGAAATCACCCTCCATGCGTCGCACAAAGCCATCCTGGTCGATGCCGACGAGCCAGTCGCGCACGCCACTGGAAGTCGCGGGATCCAGGTTGCTCCCCGAGCGGAACTGGCGCAATACCTCCGTCTTCGTGAGAACCACCGCAAGGTTCCTCTTGGACAGATCGATGGCCTCCGACCTGAGCCTATCCACCACTGAAGCGTAAGCTTCCTCTTGATTCCCCGTCGCGATGAGTGTGCCGGAAATATGGTCGGCGTTACCTATCTCTTCGTTCACGCGAGGCAAAGCGAGGGGGTCAAGAACAAAGATCATCGTGCGTGCCGAGTTCACGTACGTCAGTTCCTCGGTTCCATCGAAGGTCGTGAAACTCTCTCCGGCGGCATCCATGATCTGCAGCTCGAAAACCCTGCCCGAGGCTTGCGCCAGTATGAAGGGGCGTCCTTCTGGACGCATGGTGTGAATCGTCTTCTCAGTGGACTGTTCGGACTCCATCGCCTGAGCCGAGGCCTTCAGGAAGCCCCTCGCTTCTGTGTTGAGTCCCTTCAGAGAGCCATTGGAGGAGGACAGCTCTCTGTGTGCCGCCGTCATCGCTGCTGCGAAAAAACGCGTCTTACCTGCACCGACAGAGCCGAAGGCGGGCAGCTGAACAGTCCGACGCGCACCACTGCCCGTGACCAAGGGTTCCCCGCAGCTCGGGCACAGCGCGACAAGGATTTTCGAGGCGGCCCTGATCGTCGTCGGCATGGTTGTCCCGCACCCGCACCGACGCCGAATAATCCCCAGCGGCCCTGGGGAGATGTCATGGTGAACGATAGTGCACGCCTGATTAGGGCAGCAGTAACTCGGCCGCGGATTCGTCTCATAACAGTGCGGGCACTTCACCTGAGCTCGAACGCGCGCCATCACGGCGCGATCCCACCAGCGGTACGCAAGCGTCCATGCCTGCTGACAGGCGTAGACGGCCCCTCCCACAACGCCCATGATGAAGAGCCACGAGGCGTACGAGCCGTACATTCCACCGATGAAACCAGCGAACGGCACGGGAACGAAAACTCCCCAGGTAAGCTTCGAGAAGGCCCCCACCGTGGGTTCAACGGGCATCAGGTTCCCATACGCGTCAGAGCGAACAACCTCCCGGTGCGGGCGCAACCGGACCTTCTCCCAGACCCAACCGCGCACCAGCGTGATCTCCCTGTAGACAGCGATCGCGTCGCGTACAGCCTGGTACGGATTATATTCAGGCCATGCTTCGTCCCACCCACAGTGCTTCGTGAAACCGACAGGCTGATGTCGGATAACCGCTCGTGCAACCACCTTCTCTGGTGTCGCAATATCCGGCTTGCTCACTGATCGTCCAGTCAGGACCAGAAGCGGAGCCACAAAGCCCGCAATCAGGCCGACGACAAGTGCCAGGGCACCGGATGCAAGCCAGTAGCAGACGATCCAGGCGATCAACCTCATAATCATGGCGATGATGATCCACGCCATGACGATAATGATGACCGCAGCAATTGCGAGCAGCGCCAATCCGCCGTCGCCACCTGATGATCTGTAGCTCACCGCACGCCCTTTCCATATCCTCCGAGCAAGCCGCTCGCCGCTCGTCCCAGGCGTCTCTTCAAACGACCTTTCTTCGCCTCCGCTGCAAAGGTCTCGAACTCCGCGAATGAATCCGCGTCGATCAGGCCTTCTTTAGCGGCCTGGCTCACCTCGTTTCTGCGTACACGGTCATCACACACGTCGATCAGGAAATCCTCAGCTCCCAGCGAACGTGCGGGGATCAGATAGCTGCGGCGAACTCTCATGGCAAGCGTGACCGCTTGAGCGAGTCCCCGCCTCGTGGATGCCCGACCGGTCAGAGCGACATGCACGCACCGCCGGGCCCACTCCTCATCGGCTGCGACGAGGCGCGTCACCGCGCTGGTGTCGGCGCAGGTCAGGATGATCCGGCCGAGGTAGTCCGCCATCAACGCCGACATCGCGGGGACGGAGGATATGAGCGTTGAGAGATGAGGGTTGTCCGGGCTCGTATCAGTGATCGCCTCTCGGCAGCACTGCTCCGTCGCACAAACCTGTGCTACGTAGGTCGCCAGTCGCTCGTCGCGCATCACGATTGCCGCCCGGTGCAGGCCTGTCAGCAGCTGACGCAGAGGAATCGCCGGTTCCTGCATTGCGAGCACCGCGTTGATCTGGCGCGCAATCCACTGGCATGCTGCCCCCGTGAGTTCGCGCTGAGTCTGCGCCCACGCCTTGATCAGCGCACAATCGTTCGGCAGCACCGCGCGATTCCACACGAGGCGCCAGCTGTCCGCAGGTAGTTTCTTGGCGCGGGTGAGTTGATCGGCGCGTTGTTCGACGGGCAGCGAGGCGATCCGCACAGCTTCGTGCCACGCCTCCACGGTGCGGCGCGTCGCCGGTTCGAGGCCGGAACGCTGCCCCAGCCACTCCCACGTTCCCCGCGACAACAGTGACAGGTCGCCCGGTGCTCCCCCACTCCAGCGGCGCAAGAGCTCGTCCGCGAGCGCCTGGTCGATCTGGTCGCCATGCGCCCACCTCTCGCGGTCGCGTCCTACGGCAGGGTTAGCTGCCCACGCGCGTGCTAGACGGCCCACGATGTCGGCACGACCGGGGACAACCAGTGGGGTGTCCAGCGTGCGAGCTGCCGAAGCTACGGCAGGCAGGAGGTCTGTTGGGCAATGCTGCGCGGCCTGCGTCAGCAGGACACCGGCCTGCTTCCGCGCGTCATCATCCTCCCACTGGAGGCGCACCTGGGCGGGTGCGGCGGCGAGCGCCGATACCAGTGCTTCACTGGCCCCCGGGACGTCACGCGAGGACTCAAGCGCCGACATGAGGACGCCACCCGCCAAGTCGTGACTGTCAGTGTCCAGCAGCGCCACGACCGCCGCGCCTGCAGCTTCCGCATCGGCGGGAGTCGCAACCGCGCAGGTGACGGCCACATCCAGCAGCGGGTCCCCGTAGAAGAACAGCTCCTCGTCCTGTCCGGCCTGCGCGAGGCCTCGTAAGGCTTCCATCACGGTTGCCCAGTCGCCGACACTGCCCCGTTCCTTCGTCAACGATGCTAGGGCCGAGGCTCGCGTGGCCAGGTCGCGTCCGAGGAACTCCTCCCATCGACGTGCAACCTCGATTGCCGCGAGCGCGTCGGCGGGGTCCTCGTGGAGGAACCAGTCCGCCTGGGTGAGTGCGGACTCCGTCGGGGTGATCGGTGTGAGGAGACGGCGGTCGAGGTCGATGATGGTGACGCCGGCGCGCACCACGGTCGGGTCGGGCTGAGGCCCAAACTCGGGGCTTGCAGCGACAATGTCCGCCTTCGTCGTCATCGGATCAGGGACGAGGCCTCGGATCGAAAGCGACAGGGCGCGCTTGGTCTCCACGAAGAGCGTACCCAAGGCGATCCACCTGGTTGCCACGGCCTCGTCGGCGGTGATGAGAACAAGGCGCTTGGGGTTGTCAGCGGTCACTTCCTCGACCATCGTAAGGAACTGCGCGAAGTGCTCGGCTGCCCACACGTCGGCTCGGACCATGTCGCGCAAAGCATCGGCCTGGTAGTCGGGGGCAATTGCGAGCGGGGACGGCCACCTGTCGATCATCTGGCCAGGTGCCTTCTCGAGGCACCAGTTGAGGGCACCGAACAGCTGCGCCGGTCGCATCATCCCGAAATCATCCGGATCGGAGGTCGCGATCGCTTGAGTCAGTAGATTACCCGGACGACCGTTATTCGTGACCCCCGTGGAAATACCGCGCGACAGATAGTACCTACCGGCGTGCCCGCAGTACGCAAAAGAGGGTGGGTGTTCCAGCGGATCGTGATCAGCGTTCCATCCCACGACAACGCGGTGAAGCATGGTGTCGCGGATGACCTGACGGTCCTGCGCATTCATCCCCTCGGAGATCGCCTGGAAGTTGAAACCGTCGATCCCGTCAATGGCTTCGTTGGCCCGTGTGTCGGTGTAGAGCGCAACGTCAAACATTACCTCACCCCTGCTTCGGCAGGAAGCCGCGCTGCGCCATCAGCCAGAGGAGAGGCTCGGCTACCCTGTGGGGCGTGAGGCCGCGTTCATCCACGCGCTGCATCGCGTAATCCGGTTCCGATCCCAACGCCGACATTCCAAAGAACCGGTAGTTTTCGTAGTTCGTGTCGAGCATCGTCAGCAACCCGTCACCTCCCCAGTGCGACACCATTGAGGCAATGTGATCGTGCACGGACGCCCCCTCCGCCTCGTCGTAATACCCGAGAGTCGAAGAGGGATGTCGGATCGGGTTGTTTTCCGGGATATCCGACCAGAATGCGTCGATCTTTGAAATGACGATGGCGACCGGCTGCTTGATTTTTCGGTTGTGCTTGGTGGCCTCGTTCTGACGCATAACCTCCGTGATGGCGTGCAACACGTTTTCTGGCGCTGTCTCGACGCGCTGGTCTTTCGCAGCCGTTCCTCGCCCCGCGTTCCCGGGGAAGCTGAAGGGATCCAAGAGGAGGATGATCCCGTTGGTCGCCAGCAGGTAGGTCATGCTGAGCGCGCGTTCATCAACCGCGAGGTCCTCGCCGGCCGTGTCGTAGAAAGAAAACACCGTCGATGTGAAGTCGCCGAACACCGTCTTCGCGATTCCGCGTCGCGCCCGCTGCCACTCGAAGACGACGGGGCTGGTCTTATCACCGTCCGCCTGTTGAGTCTGCGCCGGCAGCTGCCCCGACGGGGACTCCATCTGCTTGAGCAGGCGCTCCAGCCGCACCTCCTGACCATTGTTATCCCCAGCTTTGCACAGGCGAATCGTGTCCCTAAACCGTCGGCCAACCGGCCCGTTCATGGCGAGTTCACGCATGAGGACAGCCAGCATGACAGTCTTGCCCGACGAGCGCGCGCCAACCAAGCCAAACAGCGAGGAATCGCGAGAAAAACCGCTCGGCAACCGCGAGTGGCACTGCGGACACAGCCGCACGCCCGTGCTACCCAAGCAATCGGGGCACTGCGTCCTCCTCATGTCGTTGACCAACGAGGTGCGGGAGGGCACGAATGCCGGATAGTACTCCTTGAGGTCGCCAAAGTGCGTGGCGCGCACACGATCAATGTCCTTGGTGCACTCCTTCTTGCCGACGGCTGCTCGTCCCGGACACCGGAAAGCCACCTTCCGCAGATCAATCTCCGTGTAGCAATACGGGCACGGCGCTGTCACATTCAGCAGGCTCATCGGTCATCCTTTCAGGGACGAGGTGGGGGGATCGTTCAGCTGGATCTGCGCGGTTGCACCCGCAAAAAGACGCACCCAGTACGCGCCCTTGATCGAGGGGACGTGGAACGTGCAGGACTGTGTCAGTCCCGACGAGAAGTCCAGCTCCAGTCGGGCGATCTCCTCACCGTCTTGTGCTCGGGCCGACATGTAGGGACCCGTCGACAACACCGCTACCAGTTCCACCACGCCGCGAAAGCCCTCGCTCGTCACGTTCGCTGTCGCGTTGCGCCCTCCGAAGAAGCGCCGGGGCAGCTTGAGTTCGTACGACATTGCGGGTGCCAGAGCCTCCAGCTCAACCGTAACCGGCGAACACACCCTCTCGTGGCCGACGCCGACGACGACCGTGCCGACCGACACCTCGGTCACCGTATCCGCGTCGACGATGCGAACACCGCCGTCTCGCCTGTAGGAAAACTTGTCGACCCTCATGCGGTCCGTGCGTCCATCGGCACTCGACCACACGACGTCCATCAGGTAATCCCCACTCGGCCAGACCCACGAGACGCTCAACTGTGTCCCAAAACGTTCCACCCGGACATCACGTGGTGGAGGTGCCATTCCAGCGATGACCGCCCGGCCGGCCACGGCCTCGTCCCCATCCCACGTGAGCGGAACATACAGACGCACACCCGGCTGCTCGTGGATATCCATCGACTGCCGGTTACCGCTGCTGCGGATCACGCCGACGACCCGCGTACCGCTCAGCTCCTCGAGACGCGTCACCGTCAGCCGATCCCCTTCCGACACGGGAGCATCGGCGGGAAGCGCCCACACATCCGTCGTGTAACCGGGGATGTCCGTCCACTCGGCGCGAATCCCGGGCTTGCCGTTCGGCATCCGCGTGTTCCCCAAGCGCAGGTCCTCCACGGGGCGGACGAGGCCGCGCGGAGTCACGGGCAACGCCACCGTCTCCGAGAGCGCAGATCGCCCACCGACAATGTAACGGGCTTGAAGGAGCGCCGTATACGTCTGTCCCAGACGCAGACCATCGAGGCGCTGCCGTCCCTTCGTGGACACCGGGAAGGTGCGTCGGCACCCGTTCGCACCAACAAGCTCCACCGATACTCCGGTCGCTTCATCCGGTGTCCGCCAAAACACAGTCGCCTCCGTCGCCGTCACAACGACTCCGGTCTCGAAGGGGGGTGGCAGCACAGTCACCCGGGCTGTCGCGGGAGCAGAACACTCACCCCCCTGCTGGGAGGCAAACACCGCGTAGAGAACATCCCTGGCCACCACGGGTTTCCTGTCGAGAACCTGCTGGTCGCGCACAGCTGACGCGACCTGACAGCCAGACGTCGGATTCGCGGGAACTCCCGCGTCACTGCGAACCACCGTGAAACACACGCCGTCGTCCCGGGCACCCCTCCACGACACGAGGACGCCGCCCCTATCGGGATCGTACGCGGCGCTCACCTCAGTTGGTGGGTCAGGCGGGATATGGAACAGGAGGTCCGTGATCTCCTCGTCTTCACGATCGACCGCACGTGCGTCGGCTAACGCCGCCCTCGCACCGGCGTAATCCTTCACCGCAAACGCGCGGCGGTAGGCGTCCATCGCCGCGCTCTTGCGGCTTTCTGCAGCCGCAAGCGCCTCCCCCACCTGGGTAGCCAATGAACTCGTCGACTCATCCCCGGGGCTGGCGGCTAGAACGGTGTAGGTTCTGCGCGCGCGTGCGAGCGCCCCTGCGGCAATCATGTCCGTGACACTGGCGAAATCCGGCGTCGGCTCGCTGGTCGGAATCCGCGTGAGCAGGCGTCGCGCATCCAAATCGGTCAGTCCCATGGACGTCAGGCGGCCTAGCGCCAAGGTCTGAGTGAGTCCCCGACGTCGCAACTGCTCCGCTTGATCGGCGAACCACGCCAGGACGCATGCACGCACATCCGCATCGGTCGAGCACTGTTCTTCGAGTGCCGTGAGCGTCTTTTTCGCACTCTCTGAGGCATCATCCGAGCGCGCATTGGCAGCCGACTTCGACTGGCGCACATCAGCCATACCTATCACGCGACGCCTGTTGGAACCCACGACGGCACTCAGCTCATCGATGACACGAATATCCGTCGGTCGCGCCGACCGCTCGTGCATCACCAGCACATCCACAACGTTTCGAAACGAGGGATGCAGCCTGATCTTCGAAGCCAGAGCAGCCTTCCGTTCCTCAGAGACATCCACGCGCGGGCACACACGGATCCCCTGCCCGGCGGCCGCCGCAGACAAATCCCGATCCGTCAGAGTCGAACCGATGCCGCTTGAGGTTGCGGCGCGGCGCAGTTCCTCAACAGTTAGGACGCCGATCGGATTGTCCTGTTTGAGGGCCCGCACGAAGGCGTCGAGTTCCTCCTTGCCCGCCACAGACACCTGCTTGCACACAGCAGCCCACAGCGCCGGGTCGTACAAGGACTCCCCCAGTGCCGTTTTCACGGCCTTGAGGAGCTGACTGATCGAGAGTACGACGGGAATCCTCGATTTGTTGAGGAACATGTCGACGCTCTTGATGTGCTTGGTAAGCTCGGCACTCGACATGCCGGGAGTAAGGGCGAAGAGCGCGGTGGCATCCGCTTTGGCCAATGCCTGGATCTGGGCGTTTCGGTCGCTCGTATCACTCAGCGCTCGCAGCGCATCCGCAACGGAGGATTGCCAGGCCGAATTAGCCTTGTAGGGCTGAAGGACAGAGTCCCGATAGACTTTTTTGTCAAACACCGTGCTCGTCGCCTACTCCTTCTCGTTGATCCTATGACCGGGTCGTGATCCCAGCGATCTGCTTCTTCGCTTTTTGCACGTCCTCCTGCGTCAGGATGGACACCGCAGCCTGCGCCCTAAAGGATTTACCCGTCGTCGGTTCGACGAGAACCAGCGTGGCAACACCTTCCTCGGAAATCTCCAGGGTGATCTCGAGCGGGTCACCCTTACGCATGGGAGGCAGGCCATCAACGGTCGTGCTCGGACCGGACACCATGGCCTTGTTGTCCGCCGGATTCTCAGACTCTGTTTCGCCGCCCTGCTCGTAGAGTGCAGACTCGACGCTCGTTTGGCCATCGAAGAGAATGCCACCCGTCATCGAGGCAGTCAGCGGCAGCGTCTCGTTCGCGTGCGCGAGGAAGTGCACGTACTGCACGTAGGAACCGGCTGATTCTTCCCTGGCGAGTTCAAGCCCCAGTCCGCGCGACAACACGTTAGTCACCACGGTGCGACGCGGCCCGAGGCTCGGCAGGGCGCTCGATCCCGAGGCACTCGCCTCTGTTCCGCTGTCCATGTCGGCAAACTCCGGCGTGGGGATCTCGCCCTGCCCAAAGATTGCCGCTCCCTTCGCAACGGACAGATCGAAGTCAGTGTTTTCCACGGTGAATCCAGCCCCGGTCAGTGCATTCCTGATCATGGGCATGCGCGAGGATCCGCCAACCAGGAGGTAGCGGTCGATCGTCAGACCGGGGAACTTGGCGCGCGCCGTGTCGATGACTCGACGCGTAATATCTACCGTCTGGGTCACCAGGTGCGAGGTAGCCGCCTCGAACTCCTCTCGGGTCACTTCGACGCGTTCCTTCTTGTCCTCGTAGCGCAAGAGCAGATTGGTCGACGGCCTCACAGTCAGCATCTTTTTGGCGTCCTCAACGGCAACGCGCAGCTCGGTCATGAAGTCATCGTCCATGGAGGGGTCGTTATCGTCGTCAAGGCCCGCCTGCGTGATAAAACGCTGCAGGAAAATGTCCTCCAAGCACTGGTCCCAGTCAGCACCGCCGAGCAGACGGTTGCCGTCGATAGCGATGACCTCGACCTCGCCGGCGCGCGTCTTGAGAATGGTCGTGTCGAAGGTACCGCCGCCGAGGTCGAAGACGAGTAGTGTCTGTTCTTCCTCCTGGCGCGCGCACAGAGCGATGGCGGCTGCCACCGGTTCGGGAATAATGCCAACGACTTCCAGGCCGGCAATCTCGCCGGCCTGCTTGGTGGCCTGGCGTTCCTGCGTGCCGAAGTACGCGGGAACCGTGATGACGACCTTGTTAATGTCCAGGCCGTTCTGGCTGTTGGCGTTGTTCACCAATTCTTTGAGGATCAGCGCAGAAATAGACTCAGGTGTGTACTCCTGGTCGCGAAATTCGAGCGGGTATTCCTCACCTATGTGACGCTTAATGAGTGAGCAGGCGTTGTCGGGGTCGCTCACCTGTGTCTGCTTGGCCTGGCTGCCGATGTCGACAGTGCCATCGTCGTTGAAGTAGACGACCGAGGGGGTCGTGTCTTCCCCAACGAAGTTCTTGACGATTTCCGCCATACCGATGTCACTGATCATGGCCACCGCGGAGTACGTCGTTCCCAGGTCGATGCCATACACCTTGTCGCTCATGCGAGGGTTCCTTCCTGATCTGATTCCTGGTTCGTGTGTGGTTCGTCAGCCGATCTGTCGAGGTTCGCGTCGTAACGGTAGACGCTCACCTGTGCGGGTAAGAATGCACGTTCCGAACCCGGACGGACGAGGCCTTGTCGGAGTACCTTCGCGACCGTCCAGTCCAGCGCCTGGTCTCCTGTCCGCACAGTCTTGCGCGACGCATGCACCGATCTGTCGAACGCGGCCCCGGGTGTTGCTCCAACGGATTCAACTCCGATAAGGTCGAGTGTCTCAATGAGTGCGTCGTGGAAATACTCAAACTCGACGTCGGCCCGGTATCCCTCCCCGTGTATCCGTGCGAGCTGCGCAGCGTCCGCGGACTGGGTGACGAGAATGGCAAGCCGCGTCAATACGGGTCCAAGAAGCTGCTGCACCTGGTCAACCTGCAGGGACTCCACACGGTTCTGCAGCTTACGCACCAAATTCTCGTAGAACTCAGCCCGATCGGTAAATGCTCGCACGTTCTCATCCAAGCCCCCAAGCAGCTCCGCGATCTCAGCGTTGGTCACAGTGCCACACGCCTTATCCACGTGAGCGCTTGATGGGCGCTTGTCCCCACCGTCACTTGCTATGGAGCTATCGAGCACCTCATCTGCCACGCCGGGCGCAGGTACTACCTCCCCGAAGGCCTCTCCTTGCACGTCAGACACGTTTTTCCTCCAGTTACGGCATCGTCGCAATGACTTGAGCTTTTCTTCAGACCATTCAGTTTAACTCTTGACTTCCGTGTGACGACGACCTCATCCAAACCTCGGACAGCGGGACACAACGGCGCGAACGCCGCCACCTTAGTCACCACAGCGACACACAACCGACCCACCATTGCGCCCAGGAAACGTACCCCTCGCGCCCAGCAACACGAGACTGGACCTATCCGCTAGCACACGATCCGACTGCTGCGGCTCGAGGTCGGAGAAGAGACCCCCGCCACGCTCTTATCGAAGGACTCCTCTCGTCCGCACGCGGGCCTGCTATTCCGAAGCTGGGTCCTCTCGTCCGCACGCAGGCCCGCTATTCCGTATGCGGGCAGCCTCGCCCACGCTCCAATTAGCGGGTTTAGGCTATTGGACACGTGGTGTTGCCGTGTTGCATCGCTAGATGTCAGGCCAGCGCACGGTCTGGTGCTCCGCTCGTTGTTTGCGCTGTGGCCGCGGGGTATCAGCTTTGGACCTGGCCACCGTTGGGCACTGGAGCTACACTCTCGTGCCCTGTGGTACCCGGTGTCTGCGTGGTTGGGGTCGTGGTGGCATGAGAAGCGTCAAATCGGCACATCACCAGCACGAGTGACTCTCATACGGGAGCGTGTCGCCCAAAGTGCAGACCACCTCGCCGAAAAACGGCAAAAATGGGCTGTTTTGGGTGAGGTGGTCTGCGATTTGGGCAAATCCAGAAACACGGCAAACACGACCACCCACAACAGCGACTTTCCCGCGCAACACAGCCGACAAGTCACCACCCCAGCAACACGATATGTCCACCCTCCAAGTTGACTCCCACCACCTTCAACACCGACTTTTTCGCACCAGCAAGCTGAAAAGTCTCCACAAAACCAACACGTTTTGTCCTTTAACCCAAAGTTACCCCTCCAACAACACGTAGTGTCCTATAATCCCGGATTCACGTGCAGAAGAGGGAGACGGGGGTTATAGGACATTTCGTGTTGCTGGGGTTAGTCCCCGGTGTTGTGGTAGGGGGTGGTGTGGTGGAGTTTGTTGAAGCAGATTGCGTCGCCCCAGCCGGGGATGATGCCGGTGGCTTGGTGTGTTTGGCTGGCGTGGTACCAGGCATTTTCGAGGGCTTCGTCGGTGGGCATGGTCGCCAGGATCGTCGCTGCTGGTTGCGGGTGAGCTGAGTGGGTGTAGCACCACCAAAACACGGCTTTGATGCGTCGGGTCAGGCGCATGCCGCGGTGGTCGCGCAGCATCTGGCGTAATTGGGCGTTCGTGCTTTCGATCTGGTTGGTCATCGCGGGCATCTGATGTGCCCAGGGGGTCCAGGTAGGTGAAAAGGAGCCCCTGGGAGATGAGCTTGTTGAGGCTGTTACGAGCCCGCACGAGACGTTCGTGGGTGTATTCCCGGCCTGCGTGTTTTCTCCTCCCAGAAGTCCTTCCAGCGCGTGCACCACCCCTGGTAGGCGCCTATCCATTCCTGGGCGCCTTCAATGTCTGTCACGTGGGTGAGCTGGCACCCCAGAGCGTATAAGCTGCGTGAGGCCTCCAGTTTGGGGCGCGTTGTGGTGGCTTGGCGGATACGGCAATACGCATGGAAAGTGCAGCGTTGAACGCGCGTGGTCGGCCAGATGTTCGTGCACGCCCTCGCAAACCCGCTGCCCCCGTGAACTGCCTCCCGTTTCTTGGACATCGAAATTGAAGTCCTGGGAATGGGAGGCTTTTCGTGCCTGTGGATCTGCGGTTGAGGCATGATCGTTTGCTTCGTGAGCAAGCGGTGGAGATGTTTGAGAGGGGATTTGGCTATCGTTTGACCGCCAAGAGGCTGGGTGTGCCTGCTGAGGCCGTGCGACACTGGCAGAAGACGTACCGCGCAATTGGGAAGGATGGGCTTCTTGCCATGGGAGTAAAGCAGACCAGATACGACTATGAGACCAAGGTCGCCGCAGCCAGGGCCGTGGTTGATGGTGGGATGAGTAAGCCTGAGGCGATGGTGCGTTTTGGTATTGCGAGTGCGACTCCGTTGAAGCGGTGGTGCAGGCTGTACCGCGAGGGCGGCGCGCAGGCGCTCAAGCCCAAGCCTAAGGGCAGGCCGAAGGGGTCGGTGCGGGCGGTGGCCCCAACGCGTGAGGAGGAGCTCCAGGAGCGCGTGCGTAAGCTTGAGGCGCAGGTGGTGTATCTAAAAAAATCGATTGCCCTGAAGGCGCAGAGGCGCTCCCAAACCGGGACAAAGCCCTAGTGGTCGCCGAGCTTTCAGGGCGCGGACATGCGGTGTGCGATCTCCTTGAGGCGGCCGGTCTTGCCAGGTCGAGCTACTACTACGCGCTGGCTCACCCCCAGCTGCCAACCAGAGCGCATCTGCGGCCCAAGGTCGCTCAGATTTTTTCGCGCACTCCCAACGGGTGCGGTCACAGGCAGGTAGCCATGTGCCTGCGCGCCGAAGAAGGAGCACGCATCGCCGACAAGACGGTCTTGAAGATGATGCGCGAGATGGGGCTGCGCTGCGGCATACGCCGCGAGCGGGCTTACCACAGGTACAACTCCTACAAGGGGAACGTGGGGCAAAGCTTCGGCAACATCATCGGCCGCGACTTCAAGGCCGATGGGCCCTGGCAGAAACTGGGTACCGATGTCACCGAGTTCACGCTCTCCTTCGGTAAGGCCTACCTCGCTCCGGTCTACGACTTCGCCAGCAAAGAGATCGTGGCCCACTCCATCTCCATGCACCCCAACCTCGCCCAACAACAAGAGATGCTCCAGATACTCATGGACGCCAAGCCCCAAGGAGCCGAGCCGATCTTGCACTCAGACATGGGATGGCAGTACCAACACGAGACCTACATCAGAACGCTCGCTGACAACGGCTTCATCCAGAGCATGTCACGCAAAGGCAACTGCATCGACAACGGCGCCACCGAACAGGTCTTCGGGCACCTCAAGGACGAATTCTTCCGCGGCCAAGACTGGCAAACCTTCGAGAGCTTCAAAGCCGACCTCAACGCCTACATCACCTACTGGAACACACAAAGACGCCAAGTAAAGCTCAAGGGCCTGACCCCGGCAGAATACCGAGATCAGGCCCTCCAGCAAGCCGCATAACGGCTACCATTAAACGCGTCCAAGTTCCGGGACGCAGTTCACACTTCCGGCGGGGGTGCCCGCGCCAGGCCTCGCGCCCGCCATGCCGCGGCCTCGGCTCCCGACGACCCGACCAGGTGGCCGGTCGGCGAGGTGACCCGACCCGGCGGGCTGTTTTGCAAGCGTTGTTCCGCATTGGGGTAGGAAACAGGTCATTCGGGCAGGTTGGTAACCTGCCCCAATGAGGGCTAACCTGCCCCAATGCTTGGTTTCCTGCCCCAGTGTCGTCCGCTGGGCACTGGAGGGCGCGGCTGTGGTGCGGCGGCACGGCTGCGCCTGGCCCAAGGGCGCCTGGGTCCGGGTGCGCGCCCGCGTCTGCGCCACTTGGGCATTGCCCGCACCACTTAGGCCCCCGACACGCCGGGAGAACCAGGGCCCATTTGGGCCTAAGTGGCGCAGTGGAGCCCTAAGTGGTGTAGCGGTGCGCTAAGTGGTGCAACGGCGGGCTAAGTGGTGAAGCGGCGCACGAAGCCGCGCAACCGCGAGCGAATCCCGCAGCACAGCGTACGAAGCCGCCCAAAGCATCGACAACGAGCCGCACACGCAGCCCCTCCCCACAACCACGCACACAAAAGGACCGGAATCAGACAACACGGCCTAGTCGGGCACGCACGTAAGGGGACTGATTTCCGAAACACACTGCGCATACAACGGCTTGATTCCGCCCTTGTACGCGGTCGCATGTTGCGTAATTCCGATCCTTGTGTGCGTAAAACGGGGCTGCGCGGCGCCGTCTACACTGCGCCCGATTGCCCGTCAGATGATCGTCCCCCGTCCCAGGTGGGCGCGGTTGAGGGGGAGGGCGCCCCTCCCGGGGCCGGTCCGCTGTCCGGTGTGGGCGCCCCTCCCGGGGTGGGGGCCGGGTCCGGGGCCCCGACGCGCAGGACCACCAGGGGCTCGCCCGTCGGCTGGGCGGACCCGCCCTGGGGCTCGAAGGTCAAGAAGATCTCACTGCCCGGCTGGGGCATGATGTCCACGAAGGAGTAGTCCCCGCCCCGCCGCTCGTAAACGCCCAAGGATTCGACGGTGTTTCCGTGGCGCGCCCACACCTGCATCACCTGTCCCTCGGGTGCCCGCAGCGCCGAGGGCGTGGTGATCGCGGTCATCCCCATTTCCGGTGACCAGGTGAGGGTGACAACGTGCCCGTCGGGCATGGTGTCGGTGGAGCGCCGTACGTCTTGCGCCTGGTTGAGGGCGGCGTAGTGACTGGTGGACTCCATTGAGGTCATCGTGGTCCACCGGCCCACGCCGATCCCCGCTGCGAAGAGCGCGACCGCCGCAGCCGCCGCGGCGAGGACGCGCGCGAACATGGGGATGGCCCTGCGGTCGCGCGCGGGGGCCTTCCCGTGGGCACCTCCGCGGCTTCCGGATCCGGAGTCCGCCCCGGTCTCGGCCGCCACCCCGGAGCCGGAGCCCGCCTCTGATCCTGCCCCCGCCGCAGTGGGCGCCGCCATGCGGACGAGGCGCGGGCCGGCGCCGGGGCCGTCCTCCGCTGCGGCCTCCTCAGGGGCCCCCGTCCGCCGCTCCTGCTCGACCTCCTCGATCGCGGCCAGGAGGGCGTCGCGCACGCGCGCCGACGGCTCGACGGGGGCGAGGGAGGCGCCGAGGCGGGCAGCGGTCTCGTCGTCGTCGAGGATGTGGTCGCTCATCGTTCCTCCAAGATGGTGCGCAGGCGGGCGAGGGCCTGGCGGATCGTGCTTTTCACGGTGCCGAGCGGCAGTCCCGTCGCGTCGGCGATCCTCGAATGGCTCAGTCCCCCGAAGTACGACAGGAGGATGACGGTCTTCTGCGGCTCCCCCAGGGAGCCGAGCGCGCGGCGGACGTCTCCGCCCGCGATGCGGGACTCCGCCTCCTCCGCCGTCTGGTCCCAGTCCACGTCCGGGGGCGAGGCGAGTTCGCGGTCGCGCGCCGCCTGGGCCGAGCGCACCCGGTCGATGGCCCGCCTGCGGGCGATGGTGGTGAGCCAGGCGCGGACGCTGCCGCGGCCGGGGTCGTAGGAGGGGGCGCGCCTCCACACGTGGAGGAACGTGTCCTGCAGGACCTCTTCTGCTTGGGCGCGGTCCTTGAGGACGCAGCTGATGAGCGCGAAGAGCGTGGGCGCCCAGGCGTCGTAGAGCCTCGCGAACGCCCGTTTGTCCCCTTCGGCGACCAACTGCAGGTCTTCGCGGCCCAGGTCGCCTGCGGCGGTGTCATTCACGGTGCTCATGATAGAACGCCGTGGCGCCCGGTGCCGGGGGACGCCCGGCGCCGGGCGGGGTCTCCGCCGGGGCGGCGCCGCGAAGGCCACCTGTTCCTCCGCGGCCAAGCCGTCACCCGAAGGTGAAGGAGTAGAGCGCCAAACCCTTGCTGGCCGTGACGGTGAGCAGCCCTGAGGAATCGGTGTCACCGCTCACCAGCGTCATCGAGTTCGGGGTGCCGCTCACATGCTGGGTGTGGGACTGGCCGTCCATCTCCCAGGTGAGGTCGCCCTCGCCCGAGACCACCAGGTCCACGCGGCGTCCGCGCCACATGAGGCGCAGTTCCGCCTCGTCGTCGGCGGGGCTGATCGACTGGGCGCCGATGGTCCACCGTCCCTGCAGGGCGAAGCGGTCCGCGCCCAACGAGGCCGGGGCCGCGTAGTCGCGCGTCCCGGCGGAGTAGGCCTCCGTCCCCGCGAAGCTTGCTGCACGTTCGTGGCCCAAGTAGGTCTCGGGCGTGCGGTGAAAGGCCACTCCTTCGACGCCGTCGTCGGTGAAGAGCGGGTCGGGCAGCGCGTTGCCCTGGTCGGCCAGGAGCCGGCGGATCAGTGACTCCAGGGTCGCCTCGCCGCCCTCTCCGAAGTGCGTGTAGCGCAGTTGCCCGTGCGCGTCCGCCAGGTACTGGGCGGGCCAGTAGTGGTTGTCGAAATCCGTCCAGGTCTCCAGGTCGGAGTCGACGGCGATCGGGTAGGTGATGCCCAGCTTGTCGCCCCCGGATTGGACGTTCGCGGTCTCCTTCTCGAAGGCGTACTCGGGGGAGTGGACGCCGATGACTTGGAGCCCGTAGGGGTGGTACGCCTCGTAAAGCCTTTCGATCCCGGGAATGGAGCGCTGGCAGTTGATGCACGAGTACGCCCAGAAGTCGACCAGGGTCGCTCCACTGCCCTGGGGGGCCGCCCCGCCGTCCGTGTTGAGCCACGCGGTGGGTTTCAAGGAGGGGAGCGCGCCGCAGTCCGCCAGGGTCGTCGCGCCGTCGACGCAGGCTGAGCGCTGGCCTTCGCCCCTGCTCAGACCCGGATCGGCGCTGCGCTGCAGCGCTGACGTGTAGTCGGGCAGCGCCCTTTGGAGAACGGCGGGCAAGTCGGTGACGATCCCGGCGGCCAACGCCAGGACGGTGGCGCCCGCGGCGATGCGCACGCGCCGCTGGTGGCGGCTGAACGCGGAGACGCGCTCGGTGAGGCGGCGCCCCGCTAGGGCGAAGGCCAGGAGGGGGATCGCTGTGCCCGCGGCGAAGGAGAGCGCCAGGGCCACGGTGTCGGCCCCGATGCGGCCGGTGGAGCCGGCGACGATCACCGCCGCCAGTACGGGTCCCGCGCAGGGCACGTAGGCGGCGCCGAGGACGATGCCAAGGCCGAAGCCGTTGGTCCCCGTGCGCCTACCGGCCTTGGAGAACACGGCGAAGGGCTTCTCCAGGACGTGCATGAACCGTGGGACGATCATGCCCACACCGATGAGGACCAGCAGGACCACCCCGGCCCACCGGATGAAGTCCTGGGGCAGGTGGAGCGCCGTGAGCAGTGTCGAGCCGAGCAGCGTGAATGCTGTGAAGCTGAGGACCAGTCCCGCGACGACCTGGTAGGGCCGCCATTTCGAGGGGGCGCGGGGCACTGGCCGTGTCGCGCGGTGGTTTTCCTGTGCGCCGGAAGTCCCCCCGAGGGAGATGCCGGTGCCCGGAGCAACAGCGAAGGAAGGGGAGGGGCGCGCCGAAGCGGCGCCACCCGCCATGAAGATGACGGGGAGGACGGGGAGGATGCACGGGGAGATGCCCGTGATGAGGCCACCGAGGAATCCGATGAGGACCAGGGTTGTCATGATGCTCCTTTCGTGTGGTGCTACTCCTGATTCGTCGCAGTCGCAGTCGTGGATCAGTGGATGTCGTGTGTTGCATGTCACTGATGGCTGGGTGATCCGTGGCGCTGTTCGCGCCGAATAGGAGGGTGAAGGCGCTAACGGAGCGCCCGTCAACAGAAGGAATCACGCAATGAGTATTCGCCGCGCGGCTCTGGCAGCCGCCCTGTCCGTCGTCTTCGCCGCTGGTTTGGCGGCCTGTGGGAACTCCGCCAACGACAAGATGGAGAACCCGTCGTCGCCGTCGATGACGCAGGACACGAAGATGGAGAACTCGATGTCGGGCGATGGCATGAAGGGGGGGATGGACGACGGCAAGATGGACGACGGCAAGATGGACGACGGCAAGATGGACGACGGGAAGGAGGGGTAGCAGTAGGCCGCGGCTCGGGGCGTCCCAGAATCCCAAGGGCGGCGGGCTGATCCATGTGATGTCCCGCCGCCCAGGGCCTATCGATGGGCGCTGGCGGCGCAGTGGGGCGAGCGGGTGCTGTTGCGTGAGTCAGCGCTGTGGGCACCGGGTGCGAAACTGCCTCACGCCGCCACTTACTCTGGCCGCACTGTGGCGCCTGCTCACACGTGCTCCTGGATCTGCGCGAAGACGCGGCCGATGGCCTCGCGGATGATCAGGTCGGCGCGCCCGTCGTAGGGGGTGGGCGTCGCGTTCATGAGGACGAGGCGCCCGCCCTGGTAGTAGTCGATGAGCCCGGCCGCCGGGTAGACCGCCAACGACGTGCCGCCCACGATCAGCATGTCCGCCCCCGCTATGGCCAGGACGGCCCCCTCCAGCGTCGCCGGGTCCAGAGCCTCGCCGTAGAACACGATGTCCGGGCGCACCACGGCGGAGCACGACGGGCAGTGGGGCACGCGCCCGGCCCGGGCCTCGTCGAAGTCGTCGATGGTGGAGCGCGCGCCGCACCCCGTGCACTCCAGCCTCGTCCAGTTCCCGTGGAGCTCGAGCACGCGCTTGGAGCCCGCGGCCTGGTGGAGGCCGTCGATGTTTTGGGTGACCACCGCCTTCAGTTTCGGGTTATAGGACAAAACGTGTTGGTTGAGGGGTTAGTCCCAGGTGTTGTGGTAGGGGGTGGTGTGGTGGAGTTCGTTGAAGCAGATTGCGTCGCCCCAGCCGGGGATGATGGCGGTGGCTTGGTGGTTTTGCGCGGCTTGTTGCCAGGCGTTTTCGAGGTATGTGTCGGTGGGCATGGTGGCGAGGATGCGGGCTGCTGGCTGTGGGTGCGCAGAGTGGGTGTAGCACCACCAGAACACGGCTTTGATGCGTCGGGTCAGGCGCATGCCGCGGTAGTCGCGCAGCATCTGGCGTAGGCGAGCGTTCGTGCTTTCGATCTGGTTGGTTGTTGCGGGCATCGGGTGGTCCCAGGTGGGGTCCAGGTACGTGAACAACAGACCTTGCCTGATGAGCTTGTTGCGGCTGTTACGAGCCTGAACAAGCCTCTCGTGGGTGTATTCCCATCCTCCGTCAAGCCTGCGTGTTTTCTCCTCCAGGAAGTCCTTCCAGCGCGCGCACCAGTCCTGGTAGGCACCGATCCATTCCTGAGCATCTTCTCGGCCCTCCACATGCAAGAGTTGTTGCCCAAGAGCGTATAAACCTTGTGAGGCCGCCAGTTTGGGGCGCGTCGTAGTGGCTTGGCGAATACGGCAATACGCGTGGAAGGTGCAGCGTTGCACACGCGTAGTCGGCCAGACCTTCGTGCACGCCCTCGCAAACCCGCTGCCCCCGTCGGTCACGACCAAAGCCGGGGGCGCGATCCGGCTCATGAGCGCGCCCCAGGCCCGAGAGTTCTCACTCCTGGCCGCGTACCAGCCCAGCACGCAATCGGGTGTTTGGGCGATAAGGACCACAGCGCCTCAACCCAGGTGGATGCCGTCGACGAAGATGACGTCATGAACCTCATCGACGATCGGGCTAAACGGCCATAACTGCCACAACGGCTCACAACGCCTACGAAACGAACGACCCCAACCCGGCATGTCCGCCTGACGGCGCCTTCCAAGGAGCCACGCCAAGAACTCATCAAGATGCTTCGCCGTGGAATTAATGCGGCTGACCTGGCTGATATTGCACAGGGAGCAGCGCCATCGCTGCGCCCCTGACGCTGAGTGCCCATACCTGGTCATCACTCGCCCGCACGCCGGACATTTGGGGGTATTCATACCCCCACGATGAAACAACCAACTTCAATGTGGATTTTCCCGCACCAGCAAGCCAAAAAGTCGCTACAAAACCAACACGTTTAGTCCATCCTTCAAGTTGGCTCCCACCAACTTCAATACCGATTTTTCCGCACCAAAAAGCCGAAAAGTCACCATAAAACCAACACGTTTTGTCCTTTAACCCTGCTTTCGCGGATAGGTTATGTGGCTATCCGCATGCTCGTAACCTATCCGCATGCTCGTAACCTATCCGCATGCTCGTAACCTATCCGCGAGGCGGAGCGCGTCCGGGCAAATAAAAATCCGACATCCACAATCGGATGTCGGTGTGTGGTGGAGCTAGGGGGATTCGAACCCCCGACCTTCTCATTGCGAACGAGACGCGCTACCAACTGCGCCATAGCCCCAAGGACGGATATACCTTAGCACCCTCTCAGACGATCACGCAAGCCGACCGAAATCAGCACGCCTTCGCGCCGTAGCTCCCGCGCCGTAGCAGCCGCACCGAAGATTCCGCACAGAAGACGATACCGAGCAAGACACCCCACTCCCCCAGCGCCGCCAAGGTGCCGCGAAAGAGCCGCGCCGCGAGCCCGGGGCTCGCGGCGCGGCAACGACAGCAATCAGCAGCCCTACTGGGCCCGACGCGCATCCAGAACGGCGTCCAGGTCGAGGGCCACGATCTGGTCGGCGACGACCTCTTCAGTGGAGCGGGCACCCACCTGGGCGGTCTGGGCGATCGGACGCGCCGGGATAGCGGCCGTGATACGCGGGATACCACGCAGGTCGGTGTCGGCGTGGACGATGCGACCGCGAATGCGATCACGCGACGCGTAGGTGGGCGCGGGGATCGGGGCGACGGTCCACGCGCGAGCAGGAGTGTCGGCAACCTCAACGGCCTCTGGCACCTCGACGTTGAACACGAGGGAGGGAACGGAACCTGTCTGGGTTGCAGGCTCGGCACCGTCAGCACGAGGAGCGGACGCAGACGGAGCAGGGGCAGCGGACGACGAGGACACGCGCGGAGCAACCACAGCCTCGTCGCTAGCCTTCACGGCCTCAGCCTTGCGAGCCTGAGGGGCGAACGACGCGGGTCGCCCACCGCGCACGTCGGCGCGCAGCTTCGTGAGCTGCTCGAACTCACGCTCGGACGCACGCTGCGAACGCACGGCCGCGACGCGGGAGGTGGACAGCGACGCCACCAGCGCGGCAATCGGGACAAGGATCCAGGTCCACGCGATCGAGGTGGCAGCAATAACGATGGTAAGGATGACCGTGGACAGCGCGCAAATACCCGTCATCACCATGCGGCGACGGCCGGCAGCGATCTCAGCGGCCAGGCGAGCAGCACGGCGCGCGCGCAGCCGGGCGATGTCTCGGACAGCCTTATTGTTGCGGCGGTCAATGACGGGCCGAGTGCGTCCAGTGGCGACTGTATGCATGCTTCCTCCGCTCGTCAGTGCGCGCCGCGCCAAGATCGTTCCGGTGGCACGATCACACATGTCCAATTCTGACGCATCCATGTGAATCATGCGCAGGCTCGGGGAGAATCGGTCGATCTCACGCGACTCAACGATGGCCATTCTGCGTTCAACCAACTGCGGTACGGTCGCGAGAAGCGACACAAATACCGCTGCGATGACGAGTCCACCAATTTCCACCCTTTCAACGTAGGATGGTTAGCGAGTAGCAACTTCGCCGAAATCGGGCGTGTCGGACTCTTAAACCTAGTGGTAAGTATGAAATAAGCAATAACTGTCGCGTTCATAACACCTGCACTATGCGCATCAGCGAGACGGTGGTGATCAGCGCCGCGAACACCCCGAGCGCGACCATAATCACACAGTCGTCAAACAGGAAGAACGCCACAGTAACGCGCCCGGCAATCCTCACAATTGGTCGGTGTCGCAAGAAAACACCGCATGACCACGACGTCACCTCCACCACTCGCCCGCGCGCAGCAACCGCACGGCGTCAAGCACGGAAAGACGCACCCACTCCGCTCAGGAAATCGCGGGACTTCCCCACCGCCGCTGCACGAGGCCCCCCTCAGGCAGCGACTCGGAGTCGATAAAGAACGCAACATGGTCGGCCCACTGGCCCGCGATGTGCATGAAACGAGGGCGCAGCCCCTCCTCGACCAGGCCAAGGCCTCGGCACACGCCGAGCGAACGCTCATTCTCGGGGCGCACGCACACCTCAACCCGATGCAGGCCCAGCTCCCCCACCACCAGATCAAGGACAAGGGCCGCGCACAGGGACCCCAGCCCTCGTCCTGCCCAATTCGACACAATCCAGTAGCCCAGCATCCCCGACGACATCGCGCCCCAATGGACATTCGAAATGCTGAACTGCCCGACGAAGCGACCGTCGATTCGGACGCCAAAAATCAGGCCGGTCCCCTCGCGGTGGTCGCGATCAGCGCGACGCATGTACTGGGAGAAGGTGGGAATATGCTCGAGCGTGTCCGGGGGCAGAGTCGCCTCCCACGGACGCAGCCAGTGCCCGTCAGCGCGGCGCACAGCATCAAGGTCGCGGTGCTCCTGGCCGCGCACGGGGCGGATGACCAGCTCCCGCGGATTCGGGCCACCCGCAGGGTCGGGGCGCAAAAACCCACGCCCCACAGGATCCGTCACGCGCAGCGTGAGCATCTCGATATCGCGCCCCCACACGCACGTGGAGCGCCGCAGCAGACACCTCATTCGAGGACCAGGCACTGCAGGGTATCCCCCACGCGCACGTTCGTCACGTCCTCGGGGACAACGGCCAGCGCGTTAGAGTCCGCGAGCGCGGAGAGCAGCAACGAGGCCGGGGTCCCCATGACGGAGGCGTTGTACCCGGCGCGCGGGGAACCCGTGAGGCGAACGCGCACAAATTCGCGGCGACCGCGCGGCGAGTACCAGGAGCGGTCAATGACGGCTCGCACGACCGGACGGTTGACGGTGGTCCACCCCTGCATGTGGCGCAGCGCGGGGCGGACGAAGACCTCGAAGCAGACCTGCGCGGACACCGGGTCACCGGGCAGACACACGATGGGGGTGCCGGGGCGCTCATCGTCGCCACCGACGGTACCCACGCCCATGATGTGGCCGGGCCAGGCGGCGACGCTATCGAAACGGACGGTACCGAGGGCGCCGAGGACCTCGCGGACGGTGTCGCCGCTGCCGTACGAGATGCCACCGGTCGTCAGGACGAGGTCGGCGCGCACTAGCTGGTCCTCGATCGTGTCGCGCAGGCGGCCTCGCTCGTCGGGGACGGCGGCGACGCGGAAGGTTTCAGCGCCGGCGTCAGCAACGGCCGTGGCCAGGGCGTGACCGTTGGCGTCGAAGACGGTGCCGGGGCGAGCCTCGCCGCCGGGTTCGACGATCTCGTCGCCAATGGAGATGATGACGACGCGCGGTCGCGGGTGAACGAGCACGTGGTCACGGCCCACGCCGGCCAGGAGCGCCATTTGGCGCGCGCCGATACGCGTACCGGCGCGCAGCACGGTCTCGCCCTGCGCGACGTCCTCGGCGCGGCGGCGGATGTTCTCTCCGCTGGCGGGGGCGGTGCGCAGGGCGACCTGAGCGACTCCATGGTCGGTGAACTCGAGGGAAACCACGGCCTCGGCACCCGTGGGCATGGGCGCGCCGGACGCGATACGGATCGCAGTGCCGGGCACGAGGGCGGCGGGGTCGACGGCCCCGGCGCGGATCTCCTCGGTGACGGGAAGCGTCACCGGCGTCTCCAGGGTTGCTCCCTCACAGTCGCGCACGCGCACGGCGTACCCGTCGCACGCGGACAGGTCGGCGACCGGAAGGTTGAAGGGTGCCTGCACGTCCTCCGCGAGCACGCAGCTCACTGCGTCGGCAAGCTTGACGTCGAGCGGGGGCACCGCGTGAGCGACGGCCTGGCAGTCCTGGTAGAAGTCGGCAACGCTTCGCATAGTTCTTAGTCCTCGAGCTTGGAGCGCAGGAACTCCCTGAGTTCCCCTCCAAGCGCCGGGTCCTCAAGGGCGAGCGTCACGTTCGCTTCGAGGTAGCCGAGTTTGTCCCCGGTATCGAAGCGACGCTCGTCAATGACTACACCGTACAACCCTCCACCCTGTTCTTCGGGGAGGCCGATCATGCGCGCGTACCCATCTGTGAGCTGATACTCACCGCCGGCACCCGGTTCGATGTTTTCGAGGGCAGTGAACACGGCCGGGTCCAGCAGGTAGCGTCCGACGACGGCGTACTCGGACTTGACCTCGTCGAGCGGGGGCTTCTCGGTGACGTCGGTGATGCGCATGAGCTGGCCCTCCTCCAGGTCGACGCCCTCGGGCACGGGCAGCACTTCGACCGCGGTAGAGGCGTAGGCGGTGGCTTGCTCGGGCGTGACCTTCAGCAGGGCGACAACGCTGCCACCCAGGGCCTCGCGGACCTGGATCATCTTGCGCAGCAGCTGCGAGCCGGGTTCCATGAGGTCGTCCGGCAGTAGGACCGCGAAGGGGGCGTCGCCCACGTGGGACTTCGCCTGGAGGATCGCGTGGCCGAGGCCGAGGGGGTGCCCTTGGCGCACGGAGTGGACGCGCGCGTACTTCTTGTACTCGTTCACGTACTCGAGGGCCTTTTCCTTGCCTGCCTTCTCGAGGTCGGCCTCGAGGCCGGGCTCAGCGTCGAAGTAGTCTTCGATGGCCTGCTTACCCGCGCGGGTGACAAACAGGACGTCTTCGATGCCAGCGTCGGTGGCCTCACGAACGATGTATTCGATCGAGGGGCGGTCAACGACGGGAAGCATCTCCTTGGGGACCGACTTCGTGATGGGCAGGAAGCGGGTTCCGCGACCGGCCGAGGGGACAACGGCGTGCACTACAGGCTGGTTTTTCTCTGACATACTGCAAGGGTAGCGAAGAAACGACCGAAGAGGGAGACGATGGCCACAAAAACAACTCTCCGCGCGGAGATTCGAGGTCGGCGCCGGGGTCGCCGAGCACTCCCCGGCACCTCGATTGGCGCACCGTCGTCAGATACTGACCAAACTCCCCTGCCAGTACGTCACCGTGCCGAAGCGGAAGGGATCGCCTTCCAGGTGCGCGCCCTGGCCTCGTCGATGGGGTCCGTCGCCTTGCCCGCACTCTTCGTGCCCACTCCGCTTGAGCCGGACCTGTCCCTGACGCTCGGCCTCTTTCCCCGCGCGCTTCTTCCGGTCCTCGTTGACGAGGCCGGGGTGGCTCTGAGCGGACCGCGCTGGGGACTGTGGGAGGCAGGGCAGGCGTTGGTGATGCCGGGGAGGCCTCCCGCTCAGCCATCGGGCGAGGCATTGGCGTCGGAAGCGCTGGCTCGGGCCGACCTGATTCTCGTGCCCGCGCTGGCCGGGGGCCTGGACGGGACGCGCCTGGGGCAGGGCGGCGGCTGGTACGATCGCACGCTCCCCCACCGCTGCCCCACCGCGCCGGTCGTCGCCGTCATTTTTGACGACGAGGTGCTGGAACCCGGCCAGATCCCCCTTGAGGCGCATGACATGCCCATCGACGCGATCATCACGCCCACGCGCACGATCCGTGTCACGAGGCCCTAACAAACGCGCCAGGCCACATCGATCAATCGTTTGTCACCTATCTCTCAGAGGCCCATTATCTGCGGCATTGCAGTAACGCCGCCGCAAATTGGCGATACTGCGACAAACATTACCCCCCTACTCGCTATCATCACGACGAAAGTCCCCCTAATGTTCTCCGTGGTAACAGCGCGCCCGCGCGGCGCCAGCCCCGGCGGCTCCCGCCCGCCACGCCGAAGCTTTCGGCGTTTCAGACTCGTCGGCCTCGCCGACCTTTCACACAGGAGAACCCATGCTTAAGGGCTTCAAGGAATTCATCGCTCGCGGCAACGTCATCGAGCTGGCCGTCGGTGTCATCATCGGTGCCGCCTTCAAGAACATCGTCGACGCCCTCGTCGACGGCATCATCAACCCGCTGATCGCAGCCGTCATCGGCAAGCCCGACTTCTCGGATGCATTCATCCTCACCCTCAATGGCACCGACGTGAAGTTCGGCGTCCTGATCACCGCAATCATTAACTTCCTCCTCATGGCCTTCGCGATCTACTTCTGCATCGTTGTGCCCATGAACGCCCTCAACGCCCGCCGTAAGAAGGCCGAGGACGGCGCACCCAAGGAGATCTCCGACGAGGTCAAGCTCCTCACGGAGATCCGCGATGCCCTCGCCAAGGGCGACCGCGCCTGATTCTCTTGCCCTCTTCGCGAGGGAATGCGGGGCCGATGCGTGCATCGGCCCCGCATTTTTGTATCCACCGACGTGCCCCGGCAACTGGGTTATAGAACACGACTCCACCTGGTTCTGCACGCGGGCCGCCTGTCCCGCACGTGAACCCCCTATTCCGCACGCGGGCGGGGTTGCCCAGGCTCGGAATAGCAGGCCCACGTGCGGATGAGAAGGCCCAGACTCCACATAGCGTGTTCGCGCGCGTATCAAAGGGGATTGAGGTGCATGGTGAGAGGGGTTGTGTGCGAGCGCGCCCCGGTGGTGGGCTGCACGCGCCTCGATCTCATGGCCCCCATGCGCACTCGGTAGCTCCCGATGGGCAGCTGGCCGCCTTCCGCCGACTGCCGTGGCCACCCGTGCGCACTCGATAGCTCCCGATGGGCAGCTGGTTGCCTTCCGCCGACTACCGTGGCCACCCGTGCGCACTCGATAGTTCCCCACGCGGGCCGCCGCCACCGGGCACCGCCACCCGGACAGGTCCGGGGGAAGCCGCCGCGCGGACGACCTCGCCCCTAGGCGCGGGCCTGTGCGTGCGGGGGCACGTTGTCGAGCAGGCGCGCGTCGTTGGCACCGTCGCCCCGGTCGGGGGCGTCGGCCATGGAGCCGGGGCGCGTGTCTTCGGGGCGCACGCGGTCTTCCCAGGAGGGCGGCAGGCCCTCGGCGATGAGGCGCAGGTCGACCTCGGACACGAAGCGTGCGACGCGGCGGCGCTTGCGCGGTGCGGGCGCCTCACTCATCGGAGGGATCCTGGTCGCCAGGCTCGGCCTCGTCGCCGGGAGCAGTGTCCTCCGTGGACGCGGCAGAGGCCTTCGGCTTGGTGCGGCGCACGACGTTGCCGAGCACCGCGTCGGACTGGAAGCCGCGGCGCGTGATGCCCAGGGCTTCGCGCAGTTCTTCTGCGGTCTCCAGGTCGGTGCGTTCGACGCCGTCGGAGCGAACCCAGGCGGCCATTTCGTCGAGCTGGTCGTCGGAGTAGGCGGCCAGTGGCAGGCCCTTGGCAATCGCGGGACGCGGGCCGCGGTTCTTCTCAGAGGCGCGTTCCTTGCGCTTGATTTCCAGCAGCATGCCGGTCGTGTCTTCGTCTGCTTTCTTGCGGCGTTTGGATTCTTCGTCGAGGCCGTCGTCCAGCATGGGCGGGCGCGGCTTGGCGGGCGCAGACGGGGTATCGTCGCCAGACTCGGAGGCGGGTTCGGTCGCAGGTGCCTGAGCGTCCTTCGCGGCGACGGGGATCGAGGCCTCAGCGGAGCCAGCACTCACCGCCGAGTCGTCCGCACCCCCGGTTGCGGACGAGGTTTCGGCCTCGTCGTCGTCAACGTGTGCAGGCACGGCGACGGCGGGCGTGTCGGAGCTGACGTTGAGTTCGTCGAGGGCGTCGAGGACGGCGTCGACGATTGTGTTGGTTTCCTTTTCCGGGTCGATGAACAGGGCCATGGACAGGGCGGTGTAGACGTGCCAGCCTTGGGCTTCGAGCCAGCGGGGGCGGGCGCGGTCGCGCACGCGCTGGCTGGGCTCGGACAGGTATTCCTCGTCGTCGGTGAGGATGGCGAGTAGGAGGCGGCCGGGCAAGGCGGGGTGTCCGATGGCCAGGGGGACACGCATGCCGCCAGGAATGCCGACGTTGGCGACGACTTCGAGGCCTCGGGAGTAGAGGTGGTCCGCCAGGTCGACGAGGAGTCGGTCGGGTTCGCCGGCGAGGACCGGCCAGGCGTCCATTCCTTCGCCCGCGTGCCCCTCGGCGATCTCAAGGAGGTCGACGAGCATCCGGGAGCCCTCGTGGTGCAACCGGTCGCGGTCGATTTCGTCGGAGCGCAGTGAGGACACGAGCGTAAGGTCGCCGCGCACGATGCGGAGGACCTCAGCGAGGGCGTCCGCACCCTTTTCGGTGGATAGGATCCCGAAGTCGTGGATGACGCGACGGTGCGGAGTTTTCGCGAAGCCGACGGACAGGATCAGGGACTCGCGCGTCAGGCCGAGGGCCTGCTGCGGGCCGATGACGACGAAAGGTTCGGGCGTTGCTGGGTCGAAGAACGAGGCCAGCCCGGGTTCCTTCGAGCGCACGGCTGCCAGGGCCTCGGAGATACGCTGGGCGTGGCGGTCGGACAGGGCGACAACGGCGAGGGACCGTTCGGGGGATTCGACGGCGTGCTCGATGACGGCGTCGACGACGGCTCGGACCTCCGCGGACGTCGATTCGATGGCGTGGGCACCGGGGGCGGGCATGCCGGTGGCCTCGACCCAGCGCGCGGATACGGGAGCGTTCGCGGCGGTCCACGGCACGGGGATGCCGGCGTGCTCGTAGCCGTAGCGAGCGAGGAGCAGCGCGACCTGATCGTTGAGGCGGCGCGGGCCGGGGTCGACGCGCAGGGTAGGCAGGACGTCGGCGAGCGCGCGAGTGGCACCACCTTCGGAGGCGGCGGCGAGGTCGTCGATGACGACCAGCTGGTGGCCGCGCGCGATGATGGGCACAAGTTCGGCGAGGGGCAGGCCGTCTGCGCCGTCAAGCACGACGATGTCGACGGTACGCCCGGTGGGTGCGAGCATGGGCACCATGGCGGGGACCGTCATGAGGACGGGCAGGAGGTGGCGCACGAGCGGGTAGGCGATGAGCAGCTCGAGGTCGGAGGGCGCGCCCCCGTCTTCGAGGAGTTCGCGCAGTTCCTCGTATTGCCTGGGGCGCGCGGCGAGGGCGTTCGCGCGGATCCTACGCACGCCGGTGATGGCCTGCGGGATGAGCGACGCGACCTGGGCTTCGTCGAGCTCGCGGCCTTCGCGGGCGAGGTCTTCAAGGGAGGTAGGGTCGACGCCGCCGAGGGCGGGCTGGGAGGCCAGCATGGAGCGCAGCAGGGAGGCCCACCAGGCCAGGTCGAGTTCAGTGTCGATCTGGGATTCGTCGACACGTCGGTCGGCGAGGTCCTGGGCAAGGGCGTCGAGGCCGTGGGCTGCCAGGCGCGAACGCATCTCCAGGCGGGCGGGGATCTCGCGGGCGGCGCTCGTGTCGCCGGCCCAGCGTTCAATGAGGGTGGACAGGCGCTGCACGTGGGTGGCGACCAGGTCCGGTTCTTCGTCCACGAACACGGGGGCGATGGCGTCGAGGTCGTCGCGCACGGAGTCGGTCAGGGCTGAGATTTCGCCGATTTTAGCGGGCAGGATCGGCCAGGAGTCGTCGCCGCACACGGCGCACCAGGCGTCGCGGCGTTCTTGAACGCGGATGAGAGCACGGTGCAGGTCGGGCACGTGGACGCCGGGGCGGACGAGGTCTTGGGCCTGTTTGACCAGGCGGGTGCGCTCGGCTCGGCTCATGGCAATGCCGTGGTCCTTGCGCCACTGCTTGGGGGCGGTAGCGATCACCATGTCAGCGGCGCTGCGTTCGAACACGCGGGGCTTGAAGACGTCGAGGACGTCGGCGATTCCGTCGAACATGGCGAGCTGGCGGTCCCACTGGGCGAGGGTGCCCGCGGGCTTGATACCGGCCTCGCCAGCGACGGAGGAAATGTAGACAAGCAGCTCGGGCAGCGTTTGGGACAGGCGGTTGACGCGCGTGAGGGCGTCGGAGGCCTGTTCGTCGGAGGTCAGGATGGCCTTTGCCCAGGCGGAGGATGCACCCCTGGTCAAGCGTCCGGAGGCGATGGCCTCGCGGAGGAGGGCGCGGGCGGACTTGCCCTGGTCCATGGCGATCTCAAAGAGGGTCTGATCAGACAGGCGGACGCGGGTCGTGGGTGCGCCCTCGCTGCTGGTGAGGTCGGTGAGCGCACGCAGGGCATCGGCCGCGCATACGCCGAAGCGTCCGTAGGGTTCGTGCAGGGCCTTCGCGTAGGAACTCAGCGAGGAACGCACGTGGCGCAGGCGGGCGCGCATCGCGTCGACGCTCACCTGGTCGACGACGGGAGCCATGTCGTCCATTGCTTCCTTGACGCGCGGGGCAAGGCTGCGCCGCGCGTCGGAGTATCCGTCGATGTTGGCGATGACGTCGGACAGGCCCAGGTCGGCTAGGCGCGAGTAGGCGGCAATCGAGCGCGAGGGTGCGGTGGACACGTGCAGGACGGAGTGCCCGGTGGCAGCCGCGTCCGCGAGGATGGCGGCGACGATGGAGGCGTCGTCGGCGTATGCGGGCACGTCGATGAGGACGCTGCGGCCATCGGATGCGGCCTCGACTGCGTCCTGCTGAGTGGGGAGCAGGTCGCCGATCCCCTTTTCGGCCCACGGGTCGCGGTCGCCGGGATTGCGCGTGAGCGGCGTGGCGGTCAGCTCTCGGCGAGCGTCCTGGTCGCCCGCGAGCGCGCGGATAACCGCGGAGTCAGCCAGGGCCTCGACGTCGGTGTCGAGGCTGGCGGCGAGGGGGCCGGCGGGGTGGATGAAGAGACCGACGACTAGTTCGTCGCGCAGCTCAAAGCGGTTGAGGACGCTGCATGCCTGGCGCAGGGCGCTCATGGCCTGCGAGGAGGAGAACCCGTGGTGTCCGCTGGCCTGGGCGAGAATATCGCGTCCGTCGATGTCTTCTCCGGCCGCGCGCAGGGCGTTTTCAAGTTCGGGTGCAAGGAGGGCACCGTGCCCCACGGCGATGAGGACGTCGTCGTTGCGGCGCACGAGGCGTACGGGGCGCAGCAGGGCGGGCACGGTGATGAGTTCGGTGCCGTGGCGCCACGTGGCGGTTCCAATAGCCAGGTGGATCGGGCCGGTTCCGTGGCTGGCGGCGCGTTTCTCAGAGCGGGCGATGATCGCGCGGGCGCGGTCGAGCGCGCGGCCCAGGGCGATGGGTTCGCGGATGAGCAGGCTCAGGCGGACGGGGTGCTCGGTGAAGAGCTGGGCGAGGCCGCCGGGGTGGGCCTCGGTGAGCGAGAGGGTCGGCAGGTTTTTGCTGTCAGCAGCGATGGTCTCCTCGAGTCGTGTGCGCCACGCGGAGCGCGCCTGACCGACAAGGGTGGTCGGGTGCGTCGACGTGGACGAGGCTTCGGGGGCCTCGGGCTCGGGGGCGGAACGGCGCGAAAAGATACTAGGAACCACGATTCAACCCTACGGCAGCACCGCCTTATTGTGTGACGCGGCGCGCCCGGATGAGGTCGACAACGGAAATGGTCACAACAGCACTGACGATGAGGGCCATGCCGACGATGTCGGCACCCGTGTAGGAGCTTCCCATGATGAGGGCGGAGAACACGGTCGCCGCGATGGGTTCGGCGCAGCCGACGAGGCTGGCGCGCACGGGTCCGATGCGGTCGACGCCCCACAGGAAGGCGGTGAAGGCGACGGCGGTGCCCAGCACGACGGTGATTGTCATGGCGAGGATGACGTCGGGCGTCCATGTGATCGAGTAACGCCAGACTCGCCCGACGAGGCCGACCCCGGCTCCAGCGATGACCAGGCCGTAGCCGACGACGAGTTCGGCACCGTATACGGCGATGAGGCGGGCGGGTAGCAGCGTGTAGGTTGCCAGGGTGAGGGCGGCGACGCCACCCCACGCGAGGGTCACGGGGGTCAGGGCGAGGGTACCTGGGGTGCCGTGCGTGGACAGTAGGAACGTGCCGGTCAGTGCCAGGATCATGGCGATCAGTTCGGAGGTACGCGGCCAGCGCCGGTGGCTCAGGCATACCCACACGACGATGAGGATGAGGCCCAGGTATTCCAGGACGGTGCCGGTGCCGGCGTTGGAGGCGCGGATGACGCCCATGTAGCTGAGTTGGCAGGCCGCCAGGCCGAAGATGGCGTAGGAGATGAGTGGGGGCCAGTTACGCCTCGTTGTCACCAGTTCGCGGTGTTGGGTGGTGATCCTGCGCGAGCGGGCGAGCGCACAGCCGAGGGTGAGGATGCCGGCCGTAAACATGCGGAAGAAGCTGACGAGGGTCAGTTCGACGCCGTGGGACGTCATCAGATAGTCGGCGGAGACCCCGGAAGCGCCCCAGCACAGCGCGGCCACGACGGTCACGATATATCCGATGGCGTTACGCATGAGGTCCCCTCACAGTGCCCCCGAGACGATTCGAACGTCCGACACCCGCTTTAGGAGAGCGGTGCTCTATCCCCTGAGCTACGAGGGCGTGACACTTTGTCCGGGCCAACTCTAGCAAAGTGGGTGCCCGCCCGTCGCGTCACCCCGCCCACGAACGAGACTCTGGGGGCGGGGATATTGAGCACACACGGACGAGGCCGGGGTGAGCGCGTGGGGTCCCCCGGCCTCGTCCGCGGTGAGGAGTTAGCGCCGCTCCCACTCCGTGTGCACCGCCGTGGTGCCTTCGCCCAGGTGGGCGGAGGGTACGACCATGACGGGGCAGGTCGAGTGGTGCAGGACGGTCTGCGAGGTCGAGCCGAGGAGCACGCCAGCCAGGCCGCCGCGCCCGCGGGTGCCCACGACGACGAGGTCGACTGCGGTCGAGAACTCGATGAGTAGCGAGGCCGCGGAACCGTCGAGGGCGTGGCGCGACACGTGTACGTCGCGCCCGTCCAGGGCGGCGTCGATGGCGGCGTCCATACCCTGACGAACCTGGGTGAGGAGGGCGGAGTGGTCGACGCCCGTCGGGGTCCACGCCATGACGGAGGGACCCGCGGCGATGGGGACGGCTGAAACAGCTGTCAGACGGGCACCCCACAGATCGGTCTCGCTGATCGCGCGCTTGAGGGCGCAGGACGGCTGGTCGGTTCCGTCAATGCCGACGACGATGCGTTCGATGGGCGTGAATTTCTTGCCCGAGGTGTGGCGAGGCACCACGACGACCGGGCACTTGGCGTGCGCGGGCAGCGCAGAGGAGACGGTACCGAGGAGACGATCCGCAAAGCCACCGCCTCCGCGAGAGCCGACGACGATCATGTCGACCTCAGCGGAGAAATCGATGAGGACGCCTGCGGGGTCGCCCGGCTCGGTCGAACCGGACACGTGCGCGGCTCCACGCTCGCGAGCCACGGCCTTCGCTTCCTCAACAACTTGCTCGGCACCCGCTTTGAGCGCCTCGTCGTCGAGGACGGCGTACCCACCGTCGAGGGCGGCGGCAGAGTAGGAAGCCAGCGCGTAGGTGCACAGGCAATGGATGCGCGCTCCGGTGCGCGCGCCGCGATCAGCGGCCCATGTGACGGCGGCAAGGCTCTCCTTCGAGCCATCGACACCGACCAGAATGACTTCGGTGGAACTCATCATGTCCTCCTCGTGGTGGCAGTCACTTATATTGTGCCGCATTTTGACGGTGGGCGAAAGCCCAAGTGGAGGAAGATAAAACAATCGCCGCAACCCCCTCGGGGCTGCGGCGATTGCCTATCGTTCAAACGGCTCAGTAGCGCACGTAGGTCGCGCCACCGCGAACCGGCGAAACCTTCGAATTGTAGCCGGGCATAGTCGCCTCAACCATCTGACCGCCGCCGATGTAGATGGCGACGTGGCCGGGGTAGGCCACGATGTCGCCGGGCTGCGGGTTGGACACGATGGTGCCGCCAGCGGCCTGAGCGGACGAGGAGTGCGGCAGGTTGATGCCGGCAGCCGCGTAGGCGTACTTGACCAGGCCGGAGCAGTCCAGGCCGGCGAGGGTCTCGCCACCGTAGACGTAGGGAATGCCGGTCAGGCCGAGGGCGACGGAGACGATGTCCGATCCAGCGGCGTTGACGGCGGCCTGACGGGCCGAGGTATCCGAAGACGCGGTGGACATCTCGCCGCGGGACTCGGAACGCGAGGCAGCGCCATCAGAGGCGTTCGCGTCGGTCTCATCGGCGGGAGCTGCCTCCGGCTCGGGGGCTGCGGGGGCCTCGGCGGTGACGGACTCGGCGATGCCATCCTCGGCGGTCCACGCGATATCCGGAACCTCAACCGTGGTGACGTCGTCGACGGCAATGGTCGTGGTGTTCAGGTCCGCGCTCTGCGGCTCGGACTGGGGGGTGGCCGGCGCGGCGTTTGCAACACCGGCAGCAATAGCGGTCAGCGCAACACCGGCGGCCGATGCGAAGGCGATCGGGCGAGCGGCGTTCATAGGGGTGACCCCCTCGACCACAGCAGCGGCGATGGGGCGACGTGCCTGGCGGTGACGCGGAGCAGGCTTAGAAGTCTTCACTCGTTTTCTCCCTGTTTCCCTGCGAGGTTAGCTGTCGGGTTCGGGCGGGAGGCCCGGCTCGGCATGCGAGCTTCACCCCTAGGCTACGAGGAGCCGATGATGGGTTCCCCGCGTGAGACGCTTTTTCCGCGTCATCCGTTGTCTCACTTCGGGTACCGGATGAGCGGTTGGTCTGATGACCGGTTCTCACTATACCCTGCACAGGCGGTCAGTGTCACGTTCCTATAACACCTCAATCCTCGACCGTTACCATTTCGTGACATTTATGCCGCGCAACAACAGGAAAAACTCAGCCAATCACCGACTCATCACACTCATTCCACCATCCGAGATGCCCTCGATTCTGGGCATAACGAAGGCCGAGACCCCACACGGACCCCGGCCTCGTTACGGTCGCGCTTAGTCGCCGCGAACGAACAGGTGAGCGGCCAGTGCCATCGGGATCGTCAGATACCCGCTGACCTCCCCCGCCTCGTCCAGCGCCGCTACCCGCACGATGTCACCGTGCGCAGACAGACCCACGCGCGCGCCCGGGCGCAGTCCCAGCTCACCGAAGGAAGCCAGCAGATCGGCCTGGGCCTGGATCGGCTCGCCGATACGCGCCAGGGTCAGCGCACCCGACTCGAAGGAACGCACTGCGAGCTCCGCGGATTGCAGACGCCCGCTCTCACCCACGCCGGGCAGCGGGTTACCGTAGGGGTCCACGCTCGGGTCGTGCAGCAGCTCCACCAGGCGCGCTTCAACAGCGTCGCTCATGACGTGCTCCCAGCGGCAGGCCTCGTCGTGAACCTGTGCCCACTCCATGCCAATCACGTCGAGAAGCAGACGCTCAGCCAGGCGGTGCTTGCGCAGCACCTCGGTCGCGCGGCTGCGACCCTCCTCGGTCAGCTCGAGGCGCCGATCCCCCATCACGTGCAGCAGGCCGTCACGCTCCATGCGGGCGACCGTCTGCGACACCGTCGGCCCCGAATGGCCCAAGCGGTCCACGATGCGGGCGCGCAGGGGCGTCACCCCGTCCTCTTCCAACTCGAGAATGGTCTTGAGATACATCTCGGTGGTGTCGATCAGGTCTGCCACGGCATCCTCCTTTGACGGCTACGAACTAACAACAGGATAGGTTGACCTTCCTTTTCTTGGAAGCAAACGACACAATGACGCGAAAAAGTGCGCGTGCCCACGTGTGCTTCTTCACGCTAATTCGATTAATGAGCATGATGGAAATAGCGTGCCAAGGCGGGTTACGCTGTGTTCATGGTGGTTTTCCCCGACATTGCCCCGGCCCTCTTGCCCGCCGACGGTCGCTTCGGTTGCGGTCCCTCGAAAGTGCGCCCCGACCAGCTTCAAGCCCTCTTCACACCCCTCCTCATGGGCACCTCCCACCGCGCAGCGCCCGTGCGACACGTCGTCGCTTCCTTCAAGGACGGGCTGCGCTCCCTCCTGAGCGTCCCCGAAGGCTACGAGATCGTGCTCGGTAACGGCGGTGCCTCCGCCTTCTGGGATGTGGCCTGCGCGTGCCTCATGGACTCGCGCGCGGCCTTCGGTTCCTGGGGAGCATTCGGCGCAAAGTTCGCCTTGGAAGCGGAACGTGCGCCGCACCTGCGCACGCCCCTCATCGACGAGGCCGAGGCTGGCTCCCTGGTCACGCTCACACCGCGCGATGCCGCGGAGGGCGTCGATGTCTACGCCTACCCGCACAACGAGACCTCAACGGGCGTGGCCTCCCCCGTCTACCGGGTCGACGCACCCGGAGCGCTCACTCTCGTCGATGGCACGTCGATTGCGGGTGCCGCGCCCGTGGACCTCACCGGAGTCGACGCCTACTACTTCTCTCTGCAAAAGGCCCTCGGGTCGGACGGCGGCCTGTGGGTCGCTGTTCTCTCCCCCGCCGCCATCGAGCGCGCCCGGCGCATCGAGGCTGCCCCCCAAGGCCGTTGGATCCCGCAGTTCCTGTCGCTGTCCGCCGCAATTGATAACTCGCGCAAGGACCAGACGCTCAACACCCCCGCGGTCGCGACCATCATCATGGCGCAGCGTCAGGTCGCGTGGCTCAACGAACGCGGCGGGATGGATGCCGTCGCCGCCCACTGCGCCCAGGCCTCGTCCCTCATCTACGACTGGGCGACCGCGCACCCGGCGCTCTCCCCCTTTGTCACCGAGGAGGCGTGGCGTTCCCCCGTCACCGCGACAATCGAGATCAACGCCGACGTGAAGGCCACAGACCTGGCAGCGCACCTGCGCGCCCACGAGATCGTGGACATCGGCGCCTACCGCGGCGTGGGCGCGAACCAGCTGCGCATCGGTACCTGGCCCAGCGTCGAGATCGGCGACGTCGAAGCCCTCCTGGAGTGTATCGACTACTGCCTGGAGCGGGTCCTCTAAGCGCCTCGCGCCGCCGCGCGGTCCCCGACTCTCAGCTCGGGTCGACCGAGCGGCGCGGTGCGTCCGCAGAGGAACCACCCTCCACGCCCACCCATGGGAAAGAGGGACGAACCGCGACGCGCCCCTTCCAGTGGATCATCGCCCACGCACCGCAGATGAGCGCGATACCCAGGGAGGCGATCCCGCCCACCAGGATCGCCCAGCGAGCTCCAAAAACCGCGCCCACACGGCCAATAATCGGCGATCCAATCGGCGTCGCGCCCAGGTACACAAGCGAGTACATCGCCATGACACGCCCACGCATCTCCTGATCCGTACGCGTCTGCATGAGGGCGTTTGCACTCGTGTTCATCGTCAGCATCCCAAAACCCGTCGGGATCGACAGGAGAGCGAACCACCAGTACGAGGGGGACAGGCCCAGCATGATCTCGGCGCACCCGTAGAAGGCGGCACCCAGGATGATCGTGCGCAGGCGAGGGATGCGGCGTGCAGCACCCGTCGCCCCCAGAATCGAGCCGAAAGCCATGAACGAGGAGAGTATCCCGAAGGAGCCGGCCGTCTTGCCAAACACGGTGGTCGCCATGAGCGCGCTGGTCATCTGGAAGTTCATACCCAGGGCGCTCACGATGGCAATCAGCACGAGGATGATAAGGATGTCCGTACGCCGGCGGACGTAGACCACGGCTTCGCGCAGCTGGCCGCGGGCGCGCGGCACGAGCGTGCGCGGGTAGAGGCGGTCGCCGCGCATGAGCATCAGCGCGATGACGGGGGCGGCGAACATACCGGCGTCAATAAGGAAGACGGGACCCACCCCCCACCAGTCGATGAACAAGCCCGCGGAGGCAGGGCCAATGAGACGCGCCGCGTGGAACGCCGTGGAGTTCAGAGCGACAGCGTTCGCCATTTTGTCAAGCGGAACAAGCTCGCCGACGAAGGCCTGACGCGCGGGGGTATCCATCGCGGAGATCGTTCCCGAGACAAACGCCAGGATGTACTGATGCCACAGCTGCCCCGTTCCCGTCAGGACGACGAGACCCATGATGAGAGAGACAACGCCGATGCCAGTCTGCGTGCACTGTAGGAGACGCCGCCCCGGGATACGGTCCGCGAGCACGCCCGCCCACGCGGAGAACAGGATAATCGGCAGGAACTGCAAGGCGGTTACGATGCCGACCTGCGAGGAATCGTGGTCGGTGAGGACCGTGAGCACGTACCAGTCTTGAGCCACGCGCTGTAGCCACATGCCCGTCGATGCAATCAACGTTGCGGCGAACCAGTACCGATAGTTGACATAGCGCAACGATGCAAACGTAGCCGACATGTCTTTCCTCCTCATCCTGTGCCCCTCCACGAACGAGGCCTGGGCGAAGCGCGCGGTCCTCGTTCGTACGCGTTCTTTCAGAATACGACTGCCCCGCCGCAGCGACGCTGCGACGGGGCAACAAGTTCGCGATAGGTGAGCAATCAGGCGACGCCGAAGAGACGCTGGATCGGACCCATCAGGAAGTAGATGATGAACAGGACGGAGACCAGCCACATGAGCGGGTGAACCGTGCGAGCCTTGCCCTTGACGAGCTGGATGAGCGCGTAGGTCACGAAGCCCACGCCGATGCCGACGGACACTGAGTAGCCGAAAGGCATGAAGGCCATCGTCATGAAGGACGGGATGGCGACCTCGGCGGACTTCCAGTCGATGTCAGTCACCTGGGTCATCATGAGGAAGCCGACGAACACGAGGGCCGTGGAAGCGGCCTCGGTCGGGACCAGTTCGACGAGCGGAGCCAGGAAGGTCGAGAGCAGGAAGAGGACGCCGGTGACCACGGAGGCCAGGCCGGTGCGTGCGCCCTCGGCGACGCCCGAGGCGGACTCGACGTAGGAGGTGTTCGAGGAGACGCCGCCGATGCCGCCGGCCACGGCGGCCAGGGAGTCGATGATCAGGATCTGGCGCGTCTTGGGCGGGTTGCCATCCTCATCAAGCAGGTTGCCTTCGGCACCGACAGCCACCATGGTGCCCATCGTGTCGAAGAAATCGGCGAGCATGAGGGAGAAGACCAGGAGGATCACGGAGACAACGCCGAGCTTGCCGAAGCCGCCGAAAAGGTCCACCTTGCCAAGGGTGTCGAAGACGGGGACCGCAATCGGGGAACCCTTGAGCTCCGGAACGGTCTGCCCCCAACCGGTCGGGTTCGTGTCGGAGATCCGATCAATGTGCGCGAATGCCTGGACGATCACCGCGAGGACTGTGGCCGAGATGATCGAGATGAGGACAGCGCCCTGCACGCCCCGCACGTACAGGATGATCATGAGGAACAGGCCGAAGACGAAGACCAGGGCAGGCCAGCCATCGAGCGAACCCGAGATGCCGAACTGAACGGGTGTCGCACCCGTGCGCACAATACCGGCGTTGACCAGGCCGATGAGGGCCACAAAGAGGCCCAGGCCGAGCGTGATTGCGGTCTTGAGGGCGGCGGGGACGGCACGGAACACAGCCTCGCGGAAGCCCGTGAGGACCAGCAGGAAGATGAGGATACCTTCCCACGCGATAATGCCCATGGCCTCGCCGTAGCTCAGGCCCGCACCGAGGACCAGGGTGAAGGCAACCACCGCGTTCAGGCCGAGGCCGGCGGCGAGCGCCAGCGGGTAGTTCGCAACAACGCCCATGAGGATCGTCATGACGCCTGCGACCAGCGCGGTGCCTGCGGCGATACCCTGGGTGGTGATGGATCCGTCGTCGGGAATAGCGTTGCTCAGGATCGCCGGGTTAACGACCAGAATGTAAGCCATCGCGAAGAAGGTGACGATCCCGCCGCGGATTTCATGACCGATGGTCGAGCCGCGCTTGGAGATCTGGAAGAACGAATCAAGTGACTGTGCGAAGCCGCCGCGGGAAGGGGCGGTCTTTTCTTGGGTGTTCACTGGTTAATCGTGCCTGGTCACGCCCCCTGTACGCAAACATACCCGCTGTGTTCCCACTTGTTGAGAAAGCACCCGGGGACCTCCCCGAGTGCTTTCTCACCGCCTATGATCCACGAGGCCTCAGTCGGCTTCGCTCTGCGTCGCTTCCTCGCGCTCTCCCTCGGAGTGCGTCGTATCCTGCGCCTGCTTCGCCCCGGCCTCGTCGCTGTCCTTCTCGGCAGCGCGCGGCATCGGCTCGGCGTCGAGCGCCCCCTCATTCACGCGCGAAGGACGCACCGGCCACGCCGTACCGTTCTTCGGAACGTCGGTCTCCGAATGGGAACCGCACGTGTGATCCAGGGAAACCACGGCCCCGTCATCGGTCGCCCACTCATTGGCACACACGCCGAACATCGTGCGCATGCCGCCGCTCATCTTCATGAGAAAGCCGCAGGTTGAACAGGTGTTGCGCGGGCGACGACCCGGCTTCGGGCCGCGCTCCGACTCATACCAGCGCTTGGCCGCCTGGCTCCGCCCAGTCTTGGACAGGACTCGGGGACGCCCCAAGCCCAGCTCGCGCACGACCGGCAGATCCAGATCCTCACTGGTGTCCTCGAAGCCCTGCTCGAGGCGCTCATCATCCGCTTTGTACGGCAGGACATCGTCGCGAGAAATGTCCGAGGGACGCAGGCGTTCCTCCCACGGAACCCACTCGGGGGCGAGAAGTGCACCCTCACGAGGGGTCATGTCGACTTCACACACGGTGGCGACGCGCCCGCGCGGCACGCGGGCGACGGTGACGGCCCAGCACCAGCCCACGTACCCCGCGTCCGTGGACGCGAAAAAGTGGGTGGCCAAGCGCTCCGACACCATCTCGAAGCCCACATGCTCGCCGACCGGGCGCGGGTACGCCACGGCCTCGGCCCCGGCGCGTGCGACATCGACGGCTGCCTCCAGGACGGCGTCCTTCTTCACTGCCCGCGTACGGGCACCAGTCTTAGGCATCAAATTCCTCTGCGACGGCGCGCAGCACCTTCGCGATCTTGGTCGCGTTGTCCGGGTAGGAACCGCGGCGCAGCGAGGCACTCGAGGAGTCGAGGAGCTTAATGAGGTCCTCGACAACCGGCACCATCGCCTGCGGCTTGCGGCGCTTAGCGCGGGCAACGGAAGCTGTCTCCTTCAGGAACCGCACACTCAGCGCTTGCGGCCCCTTACGTCCGTCGGCCACCGAATACTCCACGCGAGCACCCACCTTGGGACTGCGAACATCGGACGGTAGCGCGGACGAGTGGAGGAAAACATCCGCCCCGTCGTCTCCTGTAATGAAGCCGAAACCGCGATCAGCGTCGAAGAACCTCACTTTACCGGTGGGCATGGTCTCCTCCTTCTCTCCATAGTCTGTAGGCCCAAAGGACTCCCCCTATATCATAAGGTGCACGCCCGCCCGGCGTCTGAGCGTGCTATTGCCTGTAGCGAACAGCACCGCTGCCCCCTCAATCACGTAGACTGACCTCACGGCAGCGATCACGTTTCGTACTCTGCGTCACATCGTCGACGAATACGCGCCGCGTGATGTATGTTTGCCTGTTCGCCACAACGCAGGAGGACCCCGTGTCACGCACCCGCCGCTTCAGCATCGTTGCTTTACTCTCCACGTTCCTGATCGCGCTCGGCGCTCCCGCGTTCGCCACCTCACCCGTCACGACCAGTGGCATCGTCACCGATCCGGGCGGCTGGCTGTCCGACTCGGATCGATCAGCCATCGAGACCGCTGCACGCACCGCCAGAACCAAGGGCATCACCATCGACGTCGTGGTCGTCCCCGATTTCTCCGGGCAAAAGCCCGACGCATGGTGCAAGGCCTCCGCAACAGCGTCCTCCTCCAAGGACAGCGACATCCTGTACGCCATCGCCTACAACGAGCGCTCCGACGTCTTTTGCTCGAAAAAGGCCCCCGTGTCACAGACCGTGCTGGACAACGCCCAACGACAGGCCGAGGCCACGTTGACCAGCAATCCTCTCACGGCTTCTGATACGGCCATCGGCGCACAAACATTCATCAACTCCGTCGTGTCGGGATACCAGTCGCCGTCAAGCACTGGAAGCTCGTCGTCGCGCTCATCCTCATCCAGGACCTCATCGCCGGGCAGCGGCAGCATGCTCGTCATACTCATCATCGTCGGCGGCGTCGTCATCGCGCTCCTCGTGCACAACAACTCGCGCCGATCTCGGGGCGCAGGTAGCGCGCAGACTCCCGCTCAGGCCGCGAACATGCCCGGCATGAGCGTGGCCGAGACGGTCACCCTGGCCAATCGTCAGCTCCTGTCAGCCGACGAACAGGTCCGCAGCGCCGCGGACGAACTCGACTTCGCGCGCGCCCAATTCGGAATCGCCGCGACCGACGAATTTGCCCGGACCCTCGAGGCCGCCAAAGCCGCCGTTGCGCGCGGTTTCGAACGCCAAAAGCAGATGGAAGACGCCACGAGCGACGCCGAGAAGAGAGCCATGGCCTCCACCATCATGCGCGACCTCGGCGAGAACATGAACCCCCTGAGCGCCGTCCAGGCTGCGTTTGAACAGCGACGCTCCGAGCAGGCAACACTGCCCAGCCGCATCACCGAGGCCAGCGAACGCCTCGTCGAACAGCGCGGCGATTTGGATCGGGCAACCGCCGAACTCGCCGCCATCGCGGGCATCTATCCCGCCCAGATGCTCACGTCCCTCCAAGACAATCCCGAGCAAGCTCACGCACTCCTGGAGACGGCAGCGTCAGCCATCGAAGCGGCGAAGCAGGCGGTCGACACTGATCGCGCCCTCGCGGAAAGCACGCTTGACACCGCCCACCGCGCGCTCATGATGGCCAAGCACCAAACCGATGCGATCTTCTCTGCCAAGTCCGACCTAGATGCGATCCGCGACCGCCTCGGCGCGGCAATCGGCTCTATTTCCGCCGACCTTGCCGACGTCACGACTCTGAAGGCAGAACCCACCGTCTTCGACCCACTCGTCGCGGACGCGCGCGCCGCCATTGCCGAGGGCCAGGCCGCCCTCATGGACAACGGCGACCCGCTGGCCGCCCTCGAGCACCTGCGTACCTCCGAAGCGAATATCGACGCGGCGCTTGCTCCCCTGCGCTCGCAGCGTGAAAACGCCGAGAAGGCGCGCGCGAACGCCCAGGCTCAGATCTCGCTGGCCGAAACCGCCTTCGAGCGAGCAGAACGCTACGTGCAGGGCCGACGCGGCGCAATAGATCTCAGCGTGCGCTCGACGCTTCACGACTCCGAGCAGTCCCTGAAGGCTGCGCGTGCAGCGATCAGCAGCGACCCCGCCAAGGCGTCCGCCCTGGCCTCGGATGCCCGCGCCAAGGCGGACCGCGTCCTTGCGACGCCTCTGCCCAACGCAGCCGACTCCTGGAACGCCGGTTATTCCGGCAGACCCACCTCGCCTGGATCCTCGATCGGCTCCTCGCTTGGCGAGGCCCTCCTGTGGTCGATCCTCTTCTCCAACACAGGGTCCTCCTCCCACCACCACAGGAGCAGGTGGGACGATAACGACTCGTGGAGTTCCGGCTCCAGCTGGGGTGGCTCGTCCGGCGGCTCATCCGATTCTGGGTGGACGACGGGGTCCGGACGCTTCTAAGATTCTGTTATGTGACGTACATTATATAGAATAATCAACGTCAGACGGCGGGAGAGTGTATTTTAATCTGTTCGCCATCAACACGGACAGGGCCATCCCCCTCCCAGCAGGGGCGGGGATAACGACGCCCCTGCTGCGGCAGACGGCACCTACCCACCGACCTGCGGGGCCATGGCCTCGCGCTCAACCCGCGCACGAGCGCACACCACATCAAAGGAGAACATCATGGCTGAGAAGCAGACGATCATGGGCCGCATCACCCAGCTCGCCAAGGCGAACATTAACGCGCTCCTCGACAAGGCTGAGGACCCGCAGAAGATGATCGACCAGCTGGTCCGCGACTACACCAACTCCATCGTCGAGGCTGAAAACGCGATCGCCCAGACCCTGGGCAACCTGCGCATGGCCGAGAAGGACTACGAGGAAGATGTCAAGGCCGCCGCAGACTGGGGTCAGAAGGCCGCTGCCGCCTCCGCGAAGGCCGATGCGATGCGCGCCACCGGTGACGAGGCCGGGGCAAACAAGTGGGATAACCTGGCCAAGGTGGCCATCGGCAAGCAGATCCAGTTCGAGAACGAGATCAAGGCCGAGGAACCCTCCCTGAAGGCGCAGCGCGAGGTAGCCGAGCGCCTCAAGCAGGGCCTGGCCCAGATGAAGGACAAGCTCGCCGAACTGAAGTCCCGCCGCGACCAGCTGATCGCCCGCGAGAAGACCGCCAAGGCCCAGGCTCAGGTCACCGAGGCTCTCGGTGCCATTAACATCCTGGATCCCACGAGCGAGCTCGGTCGCTTCGAGGACCGCGTGCGTCGCCAGGAGGCCCTGGCCCAGGGCAAGGCCGAGCTGGCTGCCTCCAGCCTGGACGCCCAGTTCGCGGAGCTCGAGACCGATTCTTCGCAGCTGGAGATCGAGGCTCGCCTCGCCGCTCTGAAGAACAAGCAGTGAGCGGCGCGGCCCTCGCCGCGTGACAGACGCACGGTCGGGCGGTCCCTCGTGGGGCCGCCCGACCGTGTTGCGTCGCGTGAGCGGGCGTGCCCGCTCCCCCGTAGTCCTTACAGGAAGGACATGGGGTCGAAGTCGTCGATGTCGATGATGTGGAGCCTGGGCAGGCGGACCTGGAAGGCGTGCACGTCGTATTCGAGGTCGATGATCTCCAGGCCTCGCTCCTCCAGATCGTGGAGCTGGGAGGAGAGGAACTCCTTGAAGCACATGACCGCGACGCGGCGGCCCTGGTCCAGGAGGGCTTCAATCTGGGGCAGGAAGTCAGCGTCGTGGCTGGCGAGGATAACGTCACCCGAGCCAAGCTGCGCAATCGCGTCCATCGTGCGCTGCAGGCCGACGTCGACGACCTTCATGTCGGCGGGACCCGACAGGGGAATCACCTGGTAGTCCATGGCGGTCAGGGCCTGGACGAAGCCCATCGGCAGGAAGCCTGAGGAGCCGTTGAGGAAGAACAGGCCCTTGGCGCGCTGATTCCAGCGGCCATGCGCGGACTCGAGGACGCGGTCCCAGCGGGGACGCTCCTCGGGGTTCGGACGTCGATCCAGGACCGACAGTCCCAGCGTCGCGTCAATATTTTCGCCGTCAACGACGAGATATGTCGTTTGATTATTAGAGCTTTCCATAGGGTCAATTGTAGACGACGCGGCTAAGGCCACTGTCGGCCTTGGGTCCTAGGAAAGCACCTCGGCGCGCCGAGGATCGTGACCCGTCGTGGTGCCCTGAGTGAAGTACGGGGCATCGATGGCGTCATGAGCGAAGCGCTGCACCTCATCGCCAGCCCCGAGGGCGGGCGGCCCGTCCAGGACGAGGGTCGCGAGGCCGTGGATGTACGCCCACAGGGTGACCTCCGCGTGGGGATCCTCCGTTCCATAGGCGAGGCGGGCCAGGGACCGCAGTTGCGCGCGGGCGGCCAGGCTGGCCTCGCGCAACTGCGGGTGAGCGTCGAAGTCGTACATATCAGATCGAAACATGACCCGAAAGACACCGGGGTTGGCCAGAGCCCACGTCAGGTAGGCGTGTCCCGCGGTGCGAGTCACCGCGTCCGGCGACGCACCCGTACTACGCCGCCGCGCCTCGCGCAGCGTCGTTTCCAGGGCGAGGTACCCCTCCTCGGCGAGGGCGGCGAGAATCCCTTCTCGTCCCTTGAAATAGTGATATGGAGCCTGGTGTGTGCAGCTCGCGCGGCGGGCAACCTCACGCATGGACAGGGAGGCCGGCCCGCCCTCGTTGAGCAGGTTGCGACTGATGGCGAGGATTGCTTCGCGCAGGCCTTCGGGATCGGTAGAGCGCGTCATGATGACAGTGTAACCGAGAGACAACCCCGACTTGACAGTGTCTAGATGGGCATGGTCCCATAATTAGACACTGTCTAGTTTTGGGGACCCCATGTACGACGCACTCATCATTGGCTCCGGAATCGGCTCACTCACGACGGCCGGCCTACTCGCACAAACCGCCGGATTGCGCGTTCTCATCCTTGAGAAACACTCCACCCCAGGCGGACTCACGCACTCCTTCCGCGCAATGGGAGCATCATGGAATGTGGGCCTGCACTACGTGGGAGACATGGAACCCGGTTCGCGCCCACGACAGCTGCTGGACTACCTCACCGGCGGAGCCTTGTCATGGACGCGCATGCCGACGGGCTACGACCGTTTCTACCTGCCCGGCCACGGCCTCGACGTGACGATCCCTTCCAGCCTCCAGGAGTACCGCCGCCTCCTCACCTCCCTGTTTCCGCGTGAGAAGAGAGCGATTCGACGCTACTGCGCGGACGTTCAACGCGCCTATTCCTGGATGTCCCTCGGGTATGTCCGGGAGATGGTTCCCCCGCGCGCAGCCCCCGCCGTGCGCCTCGCCCAGCGAGTGCTCGCAGGCTGCGCGCTCGAGCTGACGGAACACTACATGGAGCGCCGATTCCAAGACCCCGCCCTGCGTGCCCTCCTCACCACGCACTGGGGCGACTACGGTGTCGAGCCCGAGCGCAGTGCGTTTGTCGCCCACGCGATGATCGTCTGCCACTACATGAACGGCGCGTGGTTCCCCAGCGGCGGGAGCGGTCAGATTGCACGCATGATCGAGGAGGGGATCGTGGGGGCCGGCGGTCAGATCCGTCTCGCGCAGGACGTCGAGGAGATCCTCGTCGAGGACGGGACCGCCGTGGGCGTACGCGTCACCGACCGCTCGGGTCTTGCCCCCGTCTCCTACGAGGAGCGGGCCCCGATCATTATCTCCGGCATCGGCGCCCGAGAAACATACACCCGCCTACTGCCCACGACCGGTCCGACCGCCGCGATCACCGCGCGCGTACGCGAGAGGATCGCCCGCCTCGGGCACGGCGCTTCGGCTGTCACGCTCTACCTCACCCTCGACCGTTACCCCGATGGCGTGGACGGGTCGAACGTCTGGATCAACACGGCCACGGGGCGCGCCGACCCGGCCCGGATGAGCGCCGACCTCCTCGGCGGGCACCCCCACTCGGCGTTCATCTCCTTCCCGGGCATCAAGTCCGGAGATACGCACGCGACGGCCGAGATCGTATCGTTCGCACAGCCCGAGGCCTTCCAACGCTGGGCGGGGACAAGGCTGGGGCTGCGCGGGGAGGATTACGAGGCCCTCACGTCGGCCATGTCTCAAGGACTCATCGATCTCGCAGACACAGCCGTACCGGGCCTGAAAGACGCCGTCCGCTACGCCGAGGTGGGCACGCCGCTGACCATCGAGCACTTCACGTCCCACTCCCTCGGCTGTTTCTATGGCCTCCCCCTCACCCCCGAGAGATTCAGGGCCGACCTGGCCACCCCCTCGACCCCCATCACCGGACTTTTCCTCACCGGGCAGGATGCGGGAATGCCCGGAATTGTCGGGGCCGCTCTGGCGGGCATGTCCGCTGCCTGCAAGGTCCTGGGACCCTCGGGGTATCCGCGCATCAACCGAGCGCTGCGAGCGGAGCGTACCAAGCGAACCAGCCCCGAACACTCTCACGGATTCGAGGCTCAGCACAGCGCCGGAGCGAGGCGCTACCGAGCAACAGTGCAGCGTGCCAACTGGATCACCCCAACTATCCGCGACATCACGCTCCAGCTCCCACAGGATGGAACCTGGGATGCGGGTCAGTACGCGCTCGTGCGGGTCGCCCCTTTCGAATGGCGGCCCTATTCCATCGCCTGTGCACCCGGGAAAGCCGTGCGCCTGCTCGTGGACGTGCGCACCCAGGGGCATGGTGCGACGTGGGCACGCCGCGCGCAAAGCGGGGACGAGGTGGATCTTGAACTCCCGTACGGGCACTTCCTCCACGACACGGCGGCAGGAGGCACGCACGCGGACACTCCCTCGCCCTGCCGCCGCGTATTCGTCGCTACTGGAACAGGTATCGCACCGTTCCTCGCAGAATTCGAGCGTGGCATACGAGCAGACGACGTCCTCCTCCTCGGGTTGGCGACCACGAGCGACGACCTGACAACACACCTGGATGCTCCCCTCCCCCGCGTCATCCGCTGCGTGAGCCGCGAGAAAACACCCGAAACCTTCCACGGCCGCGTCACCGACTACCTGCGCACCACGGGCATCGACCCCCAGGCCGACTACTACGCCTGCGGCTCGCCCCTCATGGTCACCGACGTCGCCCACCTCATACGAGCCGCAGGCGGATACGTTCACACCGAATCCTTCTAGCTCCTCACCCCGCCCCACGCACGACGAGGCCGGGACCGCTCGCGCAGCCCCGGCCTCGTCCCTACATCAGGAACGTCATCACTTCACGTCGTCGTCCACCCAGTCCAGGGTGCGGGTGACAGCCTTCTTCCACAGGCGGTAGGTACGGTCACGCTCGGCCGGCTCCATGGACGGCGTCCAGCGCTTGCCCTCCTGCCAGTTGGCCACGACGTCGTCGGTTCCCGACCAGAAGCCCACCGCCATACCGGCCGCGTAGGCAGCACCCAGGGCGGTCGTCTCGATGACCTTCGGGCGAACGACATCCACGCCGCACAGGTCGGCCTGGAACTGCATAACCAGGTCGTCGTGCGTCATACCGCCGTCAACCTTGAGCTCCTTGAGCGGCACGCCGGCGTCGGCGTTCATCGCGTCGAGAACTTCGGCGCTCTGGAACGCGGTCGACTCCTCGACGGCGCGGGCGATGTGACCCTTGTTTACGTAGCGGGTCAGGCCCACGATCGCGCCGCGAGCATCCGAACGCCAGTAGGGAGCAAACAGGCCGGAGAACGCAGGCACGAAGTAGACGCCACCATTGTCCTCAACGGTGCTGGCCAGCTTGCCGATATCCGAGGACTTGACGATCATGCCCAGGTTGTCGCGCAGCCACTGCACGAGCGAGCCGGCCACGGCGATCGAGCCTTCGAGGGCGTAGACGGCCGGCTGGTCGCCGATCTTGTAGGCAACCGTGGTGAGCAGACCATTGTCAGAGAAGACGGGCTCGGTGCCAGTGTTCATGAGCATGAAGCAGCCGGTACCGTAGGTGTTCTTCGCCATGCCCTTCTCGAAGCAGGCCTGGCCGAAGGTGGCCGCCTGCTGGTCGCCGAGGATGCCTGCGATCGGGGTGTCGATGAGCAGGCCGTTCTTGCGGCCGTAGCCGTAGATCTCGGAGGAGGACTTGATCTCGGGGAGCATCGACATCGGGATGCCGAAGATCTCGCAGACATCCTCGCGCCAGGAGAGCGTGCGGATATCCATCAGCATGGTGCGCGAGGCGTTGGTGACGTCCGTGCAGTGCACGCCGCCGTTGACGCCGCCCGTCAGGTTCCACAGGACCCAGGAGTCGGTGTTGCCGAAGTACAGGTCGCCGGCCTCGGCGCGCTCACGAGCACCCTCGACGTTGTCCAGGATCCACTTGATCTTCGAGCCGGAGAAATAGGGGGACAGGCCCAGGCCACAGATCTGACGGAAGCGATCCGGCCCCTCGTCGCCCTCAAGCTCCTTAACGATGTCGGAGGTGCGCATATCCTGCCAGACGATCGCGTTGTACACGGGCTCGCCGGTGTTCTTGTCCCACACGACCGTGGTCTCACGCTGGTTGGTGATACCCACGGCAGCCAGCTGGTGACGGTTAATCTCCGCCGCCTGCAGAGCCTCGGCGACGACCAGACGCGTGGTCTCCCAGATCTCGAGGGGGTTGTGCTCGACCCAGCCCGGGTTCGGGAAGATCTGGGTGAATTCCTTCTGTCCAACGGAGATGATCTCGCCGGAGTGGTTGAAGATGATCGCACGGGTCGAGGTGGTGCCCTGATCGATGGCGAGAACGAACTTTTCGGTGGTGGTCATGAGTATCCTTTCGGAGGCGTTTTCACGTCGTTGTGTAGGCCGCGCCGGGCCACCTGCGCGGCTTGCGGGGCATCGGTGCCCCTATGAACTTGTTGGTCCCCAACGCTGGGGATCGTGCGGGCGAGGCCGTGGCGACCTCGCCCGCACACTCACCCTCAGGCGAGGGTGACGTAGTAGAGAACAGTACCGACGATGGCACCGACGATGGGGCCGACGACCGGAACCCAGGAGTAACCCCAGTCGGAGCCGCCCTTGCCCTTGATGGGCAGGATCGCGTGAGCAACACGGGGGCCGAGGTCACGGGCCGGGTTGATGGCGTAACCGGTGGGGCCACCGAGGGAGTTGCCGATGACGACGATGATGAGGGCGACGCCGAGCGGGCCGACGGCGGTCTCGGTGTAGCCGGAGACGAAGATCCACAGGATCAGGACGGCGGTGCCGATGGCCTCAGTGAGGCAGTTCCAACCGTAGGAGCGGATCTCGGGGCCGGTGGAGAAGACGCCCAGCTTGAGGGCGGGGTCGCAGTCCTCATCGAAGTGCTGCTTGAAGGTGAGCCAGCACAGGACGGCACCGACGAAGGCACCGAGGAACTGGGCAACGATGTAGACGGCAACGTTGACGCCGGTGACGGGGATGCTGCCCGCCAGGGTGACGCTGGGGTCGAACACGTGGGCGACGACCTTGGCAATCGTGACGGCGGGGTTGAGGTGGCCGCCGGTTCGGAACGCGACGTAGACGCCTGCGAAGACCGCGAGGCCCCATCCCCAGTTGATGAGCAGCCAGCCGCCGCCCTTGCCCTTGGACTTGGGCAGCAGGTTCGTGGCGACGACGCCGCCGCCGAGGAGCAGCAGCACGGCTGTGCCGAGGAACTCAGACATGAAAATCTGGCTCACGGTAGGGACAGCCGTTTCTGCGGCTGCCGGGAACAGTGTTGAGAGCATGTTTCCTATCTTTCTCCGACGCGCCTTCACGTCGGGTCACGGTGGTATTCCGCCGATAACTGTGTGCCATCGAACAGTATCCACGCAGATATTGTTGACGGGTCACACCAAGTATGGCACTCCATGCACGTTAGCCCAAACTGAGTGCACGTTCGTTCATTGCTTCGGGTGTGACCCTGACCATCTGTCGCAGACAAATGTAACCCGCCGACACAGGAATGGATACTCAAAATCACACATCTGCACGCTTGTGCATGGCACACTAGAAAACGTGACAATACGTGACGAACAGGCGCACGAGGCGGCCTCAATGTACTACCTGCAGGGGCAGACGATGGAGACAATCGCCCGCCACCTGCAGATATCGCGCTCTTCCGTGTCCCGACTGCTCGCCCACGCGCGAGAAGTCGGACTCGTCCGCATCTCCGTCTCTGCGTCCCCTGGGACCAAAGGCACGCTTGCCGGACAGATTGCGGACCTTTTCGGCGTGCAGGTCTCGGTCGTGCCCGTTCACGACGTCCACACCGAGGTCAACCGCCTCCACAACGTCGCCCTGGTCGCCGCCGAGCACCTCATCGACATGCTCTTCCCCGGCGTGACCCTCGGCATCGCGTGGGGCAACACGACCGCCGAAGTCACACGAGCCATGCCGCACGTGTCCTTCGCGGGTTCAACGGTCGTCCAGCTCAACGGTGCCTCAACAGCCACCGAATCCGGTATGCCCTACGCCGAAGCCATCATCTCGCGCGCCGCCAAGGCCATCGGGGGACGAATCGTCAACTTCCCGGTCCCCGCGTTCTTCGACTACGCGGACACCAAGAAAGCACTGTGGCGCGAACGCTCCGTCCAATCCGTCCTCGACACGATCGACAACACGGACGTCGCCCTCTTCGGCGTCGGATCCATGTCTGCGCGCCTGCCCTCCCACGTCTACTCGGGAGGCTTCCTCGAACCCATCGAGATCGCCTCGGCCCAAAACGACGGGGTCGTCGGCGACGTGTGCACGGTCCTCATCCGCGAGGACGGCTCCACCGACATGCACCTCAACGAGCGCGCTTCCGGCCCCACGCCCGACACCCTCAAAAAGATACCGAAGCGCCTGTGCGTCGTCTCCGGAGCCTCCAAGGCCCTCCCCCTCCTCGGGGCCCTGCGCGCCGGGGTCGCCACCGACCTCGTCCTGGACGACGGAGCCGCGCACGAACTCCTCGACCTCGTCCACACGCGCGCACTGCATCACCAGCCGCGCGGCTAGACTCTTCTCCCCCACGCACGCCACCCCCACGCCGCCCACCCAGGCGCACTCAACAACGCGAAGGGCCACGGCCTCGTCCATCGAAGGAACGAGGCCGTGGCCCTTTATCGGCTCAAATCAGCCCAGGCGCTTGACCAGCGGGAACGGAATCGTCTCGCGAATACCCTGGCCGGTCAGGACCATGAGCAGGCGGTCGATGCCCATGCCCATGCCGCCGCACGGCGGGAAGCCCTGCTCCATGGCGATGAGGAAGTCCTCGTCGAGGACCATGGCCTCCGGGTCGCCGTTGGCGGCCGCGAGGGCCTGCGCCTCGAAGCGCTCGCGCTGGACGACCGGGTCGGCCAGCTCAGAGTAGGCGGTACCCGTCTCGAAACCGCGCACGTACAGGTCCCACTTCTCAGTGAGGCCGGGGCGCGAGCGGTGGTAGCGGGTCAGCGGGGAGGTATCCTCCGGGAAGTCATAGACGAAGGTCGGGGCCCACAGCTTAGAGCCGACGAGCTCCTCGAAGATGTCCTCAACGATCTTGCCGGAAACCGCGTAGTCGTCGACCTCCAGGCCAACGCGCTCCGCGTACTTGACGAGAGTCTCGCGCGGCGTCTCCACCGTGATCTCCTCGCCCAGGGCCTCGGAGGTAGAACCGTACAGGTCGATGCGGTCCCACTCGCCCGACAGGTCGTACTCGGTGCCATCGGCCAGGCGCACGATTTCCTCACCCTCGGACAGGTCGAAGGCGTCGCGGGCAGCCTGCTGGATGAGGTCGCGCGTCAGGTCGGCCATGCCGTTGTAGTCCGAGTAGGCCTCATAGGCCTCCAGCGCCGTGAACTCAGGGCTGTGCGAGGAGTCCATGCCCTCGTTACGGAAGTTACGGTTGATTTCGAAGACGCGATCCACGCCGCCGACGACCGCGCGCTTGAGGTAGATCTCCGTCGCGATGCGCAGGTAGAGTTCCGTGTCGAGCGCGTTCATGTGCGTCGTGAAGGGGCGGGCAGCCGCGCCACCGTGGATCATCTGCAGCATCGGCGTCTCAAGCTCGATGTAGTCGCGGCGGAAGAAGTTTTCGCGGAGCGAGCGGTTGACGGCCGCGCGGATGCGGACCATATCGCGTGCGGCGGGTCGCGTGATCAGGTCGAGTTCGCGGCGGCGGATGCGCTGGTCCTCGGACAGCGTGATTTCTTCGCCGTCCTCGGTGGTCCAGGTCTTGGGCAGGGGGCGCAGCGCCTTGGAGGCGATAGCCCACGAGGCGTCGGGGGCGGGCAGGGCGCTCGAGGCGGCCTCGTAGGCGGCCTGAGCCTCGGGGGTAACCTCGGCGGGGGTCGCAAAGATCGACAGCTCGCCGCGGCGCGAGGAGATCACGCGCCCGTGGACGAAGAGGTGATCGCCCAGGTCGACGTCGTTCTTGTAGGCAGCCAGGGACTCGGCACCGACGGAGGCGGCGGAGAGCATAACCTGGATCTTGTTGCCTTCGCCGTCCATGAGGGTCGCGAAGCAGAGCTTGCCGCCGTTGCGAGCAAGGACGACGCGGCCAGCCAGGCCCACGTAGTCCTCGGTCTCTTCACCGGGCTGAAGGTGGGAGTACTGCTCGCGCACCTTCTTGATGGTCGTCGTGATGGGCAGGAGAACAGGGTAGGCGGGGATGCCTGCCTCCATGAGGCGCTCGCGCTTCGCCGCGCGGACCTTGACCTGCTCGGGGGTGTCGTCGGCGGGGGCTTGCGTGGGCATAGAAGAAGAATCGGTCATGCGCCTATCGTAGCGGGTTCTGAGGAGGCGACGAGGCAGTGGCCCGGTTGTGCAGGTCACGCAGGCGCGCGAGCGTCGGGGGTGCGTCCGCAAAGGGGCTTGCTTGCTACACCGCTGTAACCAGTACATTGGCGCGGGTCAGATGCTACTGGCGCACGTTGTGGCCGCCATTCAGCGCACGTTGTGGCTGCCGTCTGCGGGCAGCAACACGCATCCGGATAGGTAACGAACATCCGGATAGGTTACTAACCTATCCGGATGCGTATAACCTATCCGCGTGCCCGCAACCTATCCGCGTGCGCGCAGCCTCAGCTAGCGTCCGCTCAGGCGTGTGGGCGCTAGCACTGCGTTCCGGTTACACGCCGGAACTCTTCAGGCCCAGCGCGCGGGCGCGCTCGGAGTCTTCGGGGACGGTGCCCGCGTGGTCACCGGCGCTGACGATCCGGTTGGCCTCGTCGACGAAGACAACGGAGGGCTTGACCTGGCGCACGAGGGACTCGGGTACCTGGGCGTAGGCCATGATGATGACGAGGTCGCCGACGTTTACCTTGTGGGCGGCCGCACCGTTGAGCTGGATGGTGCCAGAGCCACGCCATCCGGCAATCGTGTAGGTGGACAGGCGTTCGCCGTTGTTGACGTTGACGATGTCAACCTTCTGGCCGGGTACGATGTTCGCGGCGTCCAGCAGATCCTCGTCCACGGTGATTGAGCCGACATAGTGCAGGTCGGCACCGGTGACAACGGCGCGATGGATCTTGCCGATCGCCATCTCGCGGGTCATTTCCATCATGCGAGGTCCCCCGCGTGGGTGGAGCAGGAACAGGGGGCGGCGTGCAGCGCCACCTCCATGTTGTCGATGAGGCGGGTCGTGCCGACCTTGGCGGCGATGAGGAGGCGTCCCTGCCGCGTGCCGTCGGCTGCCACGGTGGGTGCGCCTGCTCCTTCGCCGACGGGCACGGACTCGGTACCGGCGAGGATCTCAAAGGTCCCGGCGTCGACGAGCGCGATGTAGTCCACGTCAATGCCGCCCTCGGCCTCGATGACCGCGCGGCACTGCTCCACGATGGCCGCAGGCTCAGCACCGGCCTCGGCGACCTCAACGCCGCGGCGCAGCGAGCGGGACAGCGCACGGGCGCGGGCACGCTCGTCGTCGCTGAGGTACTGGTTGCGGCTGGACAGGGCCACGCCGTCCTCGGCGCGCACGATCGGCACGGCGTGGACGCGCACGGGAATGTCAAGCTGGGTGAAGACGGTGCGCAGGACGGCCAGCTGCTGGGCGTCCTTCTGCCCGTAGAGGGCCACGTCAGGGCGTACGAGATTGACGACCTTAGAGCACACGAGGGCGACGCCCGCGAAGTGCGTGGGACGCGTCTTGCCTTCGAGGACGCGCGCGATGGGACCCGGGTCGATGGTGACGGTCACGGGGGTCGGGTACACGTCCTGCGGCGCGGGTGCCCATACGAGGTCCGCGCCGACCGTCTCGAGGGCGTCCATGTCCGCCTCCAGGGTGCGCGGGTAGGCGTCGAAGTCCTCGCCGGGCGCGAATTGCGTCGGGTTCACGAAGATCGTGACGATCACGTGATCGGCCAGCTCGCGGGCTTCGCGCACGAGCTGCAGGTGTCCGTTGTGCAGGGCACCCATGGTCATGACGAGTGCCTTCGTGCCGGGCATCTTCGTCAGTGCCTCGGCCAGTTGGGCGCGTGTGTGTGTCAGGATGGGACGGTGGGTCATATTTCTATTCTTGCAAATACTGACCTGCCGACGCGAAATAGAGTCGCTATCCTCACGCCTGTGTTATGGACGAGGCCTGGGCTGGGTCGCGCGGGATCGTTCCCACAGGGGGAGGTTACGCGCCGGGGTCGAGGAGGGCCGCCTCGACGGCTGTTGCGGCGCGTTCGTCGAGGAGCCGGACGTCGCGCAGGAGGCGCGTGAGGGCGCGGGTCATGTCCGCGTAGGTGTCGCGTTCCCCCGCGAGTTCCTCGCGAGAGGCGAGGCAGCAGGCGTGGGCGGCGATGGTACCGGCGTCGCCGCGGGCGGCGGGTCCGGAGATGCCGGTGACGCCCTCGGTGAGGGCGCGGTCGAGGGCGGCCTCGAGGAGGGGCCGCACGTACAGGGCAGGGTTATCGATGCCAGCCGCGGCGAGGATGCGCGTCGTCTGCACGGTGATGCCGGCGATGAAGTTGGCACCGTGGGCGAGGCCCGCGTGGTAGAGGGGGCGGTCCTCTTCGGCGACAATGACGGGTTCGCCGCCCATTTCGACGACGAGGGCCTGGGCGATGGGCAGGAAGGGGGCGGCAGCCGTGACCGCGAAGGGGGTGCCGACCAGGCGCGCCACGTCGACGCTGGTCCCCGTGAAGGTCATCGCCGGGTGGATGGCCAGGGGGATCGCTCCGGCGGCCGAAGCCGGGGCCAGCAGGCCGACGCCCGAGGCGCCGGATAGGTGGATGACGATGTGCCCGGTCTGCCACGCGCCGAGGTCGGCGAGTCCGGAGACGAGGGGACCGATCTGGTCGTCGGGGACGGCCAGGATGACGACTTCGGAGCGCCGCACAACCTCCTCGGGGGAGGCGAGCGGCACTCCGGGCAACATCGCGTCGGCCCGCTCGCGCGAGGCGTCCGAGGACGCGGAGACGGCGACGATCTGATGTCCGACGGCGCGCAGAGCGGAGCCAATGACGGGGCCGACGTGGCCCATGCCGATGATGCCGATGCCGAGGCGTCCGGGGGTACTCATGGTCATATTGTCGCCGATCCGCGTCCTACTTGTCGCTCGCGTCGCCTGTGGTTGCCTCGACGACCTCGGTGACGCGGGAGAGCCAGCGCTCGCTTTTCTCGGCTTCGCGTCGGACCTTCGAGGCGGCGGACAGGTCGGCCCACAGCTGTAGGGCGCGCTCGACGTCGACGTGCTCAGCCATGGAGGCGACCGGACCGGGGACGAGTTCGGCTCGGACGGAGGCCACGCCGCGCCAGCGCTGGACCGGCCCCTGGCGCACGGACACGGACTGGATGCGCGTGAGCGGGATGATCGAGAAGCGCAGGTTGAAGAACCCATCGCGGATCGCGAACACCGCGTCGGTCAGGCCGAAGGCGCGGCGGTTGTACTCCAGGGGGTCCAGGATGCGCGCGCTGCGCGGGATCGGGGTCATCCAACGGTCTTCGCGCATTCCGGCGCGCAGGGATTCGATGAAGCCCGTCGCGTCATCGACCCCCAGGTCGGGGATAGCAATAGCGATCGCCTGAAGGACCTCGGTGCGGCTGCCGACGGGCAGCAGCACGTCGGAGGCTACGTCGACCTGCATGCCTTTGTTTTTCTCATCCTTGGTGTGGGCGGCGTTACCTGCCTGCGTGATCTCCACGCGGTACCAGTCGAAGATCCGCCAGATCAGGGGCTGGGTCACTTCGATGGCATGGATACGCCCCGGGGGAATCGTCACCTGGCGTTGGGCCGTCAGGCCTCGGCTGATGTGCACGCCGTCGGCCGCAATGGACGCCGCGAAACCGAACTCGCGGTCGAAGCGCGCCCAGACGCCTGCCAGGAGACTGAGTGCACCCGCGAGAATACCGAAGAAGCTCATGAGCGAGGTCACGCCCACGACTCCGACCAGGAAGCCGTTCAAGCCGAGCAGGAAGACACCGAAGAACAGCGCCACGGCGTTGTCGACGGTCGCCAGCATGGAAGCCAGAAGCTTGAGGCCACCGACCGTGAAGACGCGGCGCTCGGAGGCCTCGAGCGGGGATGTGCCGGAGCGGCGACCCACGGTCGAGGCCACGGCATCGGCGCTGGGATCCACGGCCTCGTCAATCGCGCCCGAGGCCAGGGCGAGCAGGAGGGCACGCAGCTCCTCGAGGCGGCGGCTCGTGAGCAGGCCGAGCTTGATGCTCGAGTCCTGGCCGCCAGCGACCTCGATGTCGAGGTACCCCAGGCCCACGATGCGGCCGAGGAGCGAATAGGAGACGTTCACCGTCTGGATGCGCGACACTCGCGCGTGGCGCTGGGTGCGCATGAGGATACCCGCGCGGTACCACACAGCCGTCGAGGTCACCGCGTAGCGCGCCATTCTCCAGGCCAGATAGCTGTAGAGGCCAGAGACAGCCAGGATCACCACAGCGATAACGGCGAGTCCGAGGAAAACGATCCCACTCTCGATGCCCGTCGGTGTCTCACCCGACAGCCACGCCGCGAGCGCCGACGCGTTCGCCAGGGTCACTGCACCGATAATGCCCGTCACTGATCCAAGAACGCGGGGCAGGTAGGTCAGCGGGTGAAGCGGCTTCCATTCCTCGGGGGCGACCCCGTCAGCGGACAGATCCTTGCTCATAGGCCCATCAGCTCTGCGGAACCGCGCTCGGCCAGGACATCACGCAGGCCCACCGCATCGGCGACGGAAACGCCGCTGAGAGTCGCATCGGTCTTGGCGCTGGCAGTCGAGAGCTTGATCGTGGCGATGCCCATGAAGCGCAGGACGGGACCCTGGTGGATGTCGACGTACTGGATGCGGCCATAGGGGACCATCGTGAGCGAGCGGTTAATGACGCCGCGGCGGATCACGAAGTCGGTCTCAGCCAGGGCGTAGCGCAGGGCACGCACCTGGGCGGGGATCAGCCACAGGCACAGCAGGGCGATGACCGCGGGGACGACCATGAGCCACCACAGTGCGGGAATATCAACGATCAGGACGAGCGCTGAGATCGCACCGCACAGGGCACCGCACAGGGCGAAGGCGTTGCCCAGGCGCAGGGCAGCGAGTGTGGGGGATACGTGCTGGAATTCAACACCTGCGGGAGACAGGATATCCACTGTGTGACGGGATGACATGCTTCAATTCTTGCACGATTCATCCGCACTCTTCCTTGTTACACATACCATTACCGCGATAAAATTTGTGACCAAGCAAACAATTAGCGGCCCACCCCTCTCCCACCCAACTATCAGGAAACATTCAGCATCGTGCAGGACACTAAACCCATGACCACCACCGGAACAGAGGCAAAACTGCTCGTCGTTGACGACGAACCCAACATCCGCGACCTCCTCGCCTCCTCCCTGCGCTTCGCAGGCTTCGACGTCGTCACCGCCGAAGACGGCAGCGGCGCATTCCACGAAGCCCAGGCCTCGCGCCCCGACCTCATCGTCCTCGACGTCATGCTCCCCGACATGGACGGCTTCACCGTCACCCGCCGCCTGCGCGACGCCGGCATCACGACCCCCGTCCTTTTCCTCACCGCCCGCGACGACATGCGCGACAAGATCCAGGGCCTGACGGTCGGCGGCGACGACTACGTCACCAAGCCCTTCGGCCTCGAAGAGGTCGTCGCCCGCATCCGCGCCATCCTGCGCCGCACCATGGGTGCCGAGGAGGACGACGCCTTCCTGCGCGTCGGTGACCTCGTTATTGACGAGGACGCCCACGAGGTGACACGCGCCGGAGTCCAGATCGACCTGTCCCCCACCGAGTTCAAGCTCCTGCGCTACCTCGTTATCAACGCCGGGCGCGTCGTGTCCAAGATGCAGATCCTCGACCACGTGTGGGAATACGACTGGGACGGCGAGGTCGCCATCGTCGAGTCCTACATCTCCTACCTGCGACGCAAGCTCGCCGTCGAGGGCGCCTCCGGCGAACTCATCCACACCAAGCGGGGCGTCGGCTACATCCTGCGCGCCGAGGAGTAACGTGCACCCCAGTCTGGCTCAACGTGTCGAGGCCTGGTGGGACACCAAACCCCTCGCCTCACAGCTCGTTACACTCATCACGTTCCTGCTTGCCGTCGGACTCTCGCTGTCCGGCACCGTCATGATTGGCCTCTTGCAACGCCACCTGACCTCGCAGATCGACGACCAGCTCATCGCGACCGCGCACACGATCCAGATCTCCGCCTCATCAGCCACCTTCGCCGCCGACGGCCAGGGTGCCATCCCCACTCTCTACTACGTCCATATTCACGACGTGGATGGCCAGGATCGCTACCTCTACTCGGAGGACACACTCAAGGCGTCGGGCACACCCATCCTGCCCGAGCTGATCGATACGTCCTCCGCGCCCATCTCCTCCTTCCGCACGCTGCCCGTCACAGTCCCCTCCTCAAAGACCGGACTCGGCTGGCGCGCACTCGTCGTCCCCGTCTACGACCAAGACACCGGATTATTCTCCGGATACATGACGATCGCCCTCCCCCTGTCCGACGTCCAGCACACCCTGCGCACCACGGCCTCGTACTTCACCGTCGCCGGCCTCATTATCGTCATCATCGGCGGCTGGGCGGGGCACGTCCTCGTACGACGCGCGCTCCTGCCACTGCGCTCCATCGAATCCACCGCCGGCAAGATCGCCGCCGGCGACCTCACCAAGCGCCTCACCCCCCACCCGCCCACGACCGAAGTCGGCTCCCTGTCTCTCTCACTCAACTCTATGCTCACCCAAGTCGAGCAATCCTTCGAGGCGCGTCAGGCCTCGGAACGAAAGATCAAACGCTTCGTCTCCGACGCCTCCCACGAGCTGCGCACCCCCCTGGCAGCGATCTCCGGATACTGCGAGCTGTACTCAATGGGCGGCGTGCCCGCCGAACGCATCGACGAAGTCATGGGCCGCATCGGCTCGGAGTCTGCCCGCATGGCCACCCTGGTCGAAGACCTCCTCACTCTCGCCAGGCTCGACGAGGGACGCCCACTCGACATTGCCGACATTGATCTGGTCAAGCTAGCTGACAACGCGGTCTTCGACCTGCAGGCCCTCGACCCCACGCGCACCGTCGGACTCACCGGCATCAACGGTCGCACTCCCCCGATGACCCTGATCGTTCCCGCCGACCGCGACCGCATCTCCCAAGTCTTCACCAACCTCATCGGGAACATCGTGCGCTACACGCCGGACGGTTCACCCGTCGAAATCGCGCTCGGCCGCAGCGGCGACACCGCCATCGTGGAACTGCGCGACCACGGCCCCGGCATCGACGAAACCGACCGCGGACGCGTCTTCGAACGCTTCTACCGGGCTGACTCCTCGCGCAACCGGCGCTCGGGCGGATCCGGCCTGGGACTGGCCATCGTCTCCGGAATCCTAGCCGCCCACCGAGGAAACGCCTCCCTGACGAAAACCAAAGGCGGGGGCCTCACCGTCCGCATCGAACTGCCGATGGCGTGAACGACATAACGATGAGCGGAGCGACAGCTACTTTTCCCCTCAATCTCTACCGTTCACCAGCTGACAGTTTCGAAAGAACCGCACGAATTGTGCTCGGTTCCTTACTCGCGAACGTGACCGCGAGGAAAAAGCGCACTAGCATGGCTCGGGTATTCCTCAACTAGGAGAGTGGCCCATGGGTGCACAAGCACCTCAGTGGCTGCTGACGTCGTTCGTCGACGCCATGCAGCAAATCGGCGCGACTGCTGCCGTAACAGACCTTGAACATGAGGGCGCAGACCTCATGCAGCGTTGGAACGCACCCAATCGTCAGCTGCACAATCTGCGTCGGCTCATGAACACGCTGACCCATATCGACGAAATCGCTTCCTCCGCGCACGACCCTGACATCCTGCGCGTCGCAGCGTGGTACCACGGTGCCTTCCTCAACAAGGCCCTTGAGATCAAGCTCGGCGGCTTTCAGGCGAACTTCGCCGCGACCCGCTGTATCGAGCACGCGCATAGTCGCCTCACCAGCCTCGGCGTCTCTGACGAGGTCGTGGCACGCGTCGACGAACTCATCGCCTTCGTGACGCGCCACCGCGCCCCGCGGATGGATTTCGACGCGCAGGTCCTCGTGGATGCAGACCTGGCGGGCCTGTCCTGTAGCCCGCAGGAGTATAAGAAGATCCGCACTGCGCTGCGTGCCGAACTCGTCGAGCTGGACGACCTGCAATTCATCAAGGCCCGTATCGCCCTGCTCAAGAAGCTGCTCAGCTACGAGACCATCTACCAGTCCCCCCTCGGCTCCGCATGGGAGGACACCGCCCGCGCGAACCTCGAGGTCGAGCTGACGCGTCTCGAGCGCGATAAGGCGCAGCTGTGCGAGGCCGCCCAGGCCGACGACACCGACGATCCGGATGACTCGGATGACACGGACGAGACCCAGGAGGGGGCGGTCACCTCGACCGGCACGCTCATCATCAAGCGCCGTTCCATCAAGAAGCGCATTCCGGTCCACTCCGCCGACAATGAAGTGACGTCGACCGGCGTGTTGCCGCGCAAAATCGAGGAGCCACTGTACTCGGGCGAAGACGTGGAGACTACGTCCTCCCTTGAATCAGCCGTGGAGTCCCTGGATCTCCCCAACGCCGACTGAGTTCGTTTCACGCGCGTTTCACGGCCCGGCGTACCCTGCGGTGCGCCGGGCGTCGTGTATCCACAGGGACACACCCACATCTCGATTATCCACAGGGATGCGTCGCCTCATCCCGCTATCCACAGGCCCACAATTCCGCCTCGACTCCCCTACCAGCCTGCGCCTAGCGTTGAGCGCGACGGACCCACCCGGGGTCCCACGAAGGAGTGACATCATGACCGCTTACGCCGTTGACGCCGAGGAAATTTCGACAGCATCCGCTCAGGCCTGCGCAACCGCAGCCACGATCCGCACCGAAGTCGACACCCTCATGACACAGCTGCTAGGCCTCCAGGATTCCTGGACTGGCGGCGCGCAGATCAACTTCGAGACGACCATCAGCCAGTGGGAGGCCATTCAGACGCAGACGCACGACACCCTCGACCAGATCTCGTCGCAGTTGCAGGATGCGGCTACCACCTACTCGGACGCAGAGACCCACTCGATGGGATTGTTCGTGTAGCAGCACGCTTGAACCCGCGCGCCGGTCCGACCGCCCCCATGCGTCGGCCTCACCAGCCGATGAGAATCCGCAGATGCGTCGGGGGCGGGACCCCTCACAGGTCCCGCCCCCAGGCGTATCAGCTCAGCGCTACGCGGCTCAGTACATGCCGCCCATGCCGGCGCCCGCGTCGTCGCCACCGGCGGCCGGGGGCTCCGGCTTGTCGGCAACGACGGCCTCGGTCGTCAGGAACATGCCCGCGATCGACGCGGCGTTCTGCAGCGCGGAACGGGTGACCTTGACCGGGTCGGAGATACCGGCGGCCATCAGGTCGGTGTACTCGCCGGTCGCAGCGTTCAGGCCGTGGCCGGGCTCCATGTTGGCAACGCGGTCGGCGACCACGCCACCCTCGACACCCGCGTTCTCAGCGATCTGCTTGAGCGGAGCGGAGACGGCCAGGCGCACAATGTTCACGCCGGTCGCCTCGTCGCCGGTGAGAGCATCGAGCTTGGGCAGCGCCACGGCGGCAGCCTGGATCAGGGCGACGCCGCCGCCGGCGACCAGGCCCTCTTCGGAAGCCGCGCGAGCGTTACGAACGGCGTCCTCGATGCGGTGCTTGCGCTCCTTGAGCTCGACCTCGGTGGCCGCGCCGGACTTGATGACGGCGACGCCGCCAGCGAGCTTGGCGAGGCGCTCCTGCAGCTTCTCGCGGTCGTAGTCGGAGTCGGTGTTCTCGATCTCCTGGCGGATCTGGCGCACGCGGGCGTCCAGCATGTCCTTGTCGCCAGCACCCTCGACGATGGTGGTCTCGTCCTTGGAGACGACGATCTTGCGGGCGCGGCCCAGCAGCTCGAGGTCAGCGTTCTCGAGGGAGAGGCCGACGGTCTCGGAGATGACCTGGCCGCCCGTCAGGATGGCCATGTCCTGCAGCATCGCCTTGCGGCGCTCGCCGAAACCGGGGGCCTTGACGGCCACGGACTTGAAGGTGCCGCGGATCTTGTTGACGACCAGCGTAGCGAGGGCTTCGCCCTCGACATCCTCGGCGATGATCGCCAGGGGCTTGCCGGTCTGCATAACCTTCTCCAGGACGGGGACGATGTCCTTAACGTTGGAGATCTTGGAGTCCATGAGGAGGACGTAGGCGTCCTCGAGGACGGCTTCCTGGCGCTCCTGGTCGGTCACGAAGTAGGCCGACAGGTAGCCCTTGTCGAAGCGCATGCCCTCGGTGGTCTCCAGGGTAGTGTCGAAGGAGTTGGTCTCCTCGACGGTGACAACGCCCTCGGCACCGACCTTTTCGAAGGCCTCGGCAATAAGCTTGCCGATGGCGGGGTCGTTGGCGGAGATGGAAGCCGTGGCGGCGATCTGCTCGGTGGTCTCGACGGGCTTGGCGTCGGCGTGCAGCTGGGCGACGATGGCCTCGACGGCCTGGTCGATGCCACGCTTGAGGGCGATCGGGTTGGAGCCGGCGGCAACGTTACGCAGGCCCTCGTGGACCAGCGCCTGTGCCAGAACGGTCGCGGTGGTCGTGCCGTCACCCGCGACGTCGTCGGTCTTCTTGGCAACTTCCTTCACCAGCTCGGCGCCGATGCGCTCGAACGGATCGTCCAGGTCGATTTCCTTGGCGACGGAAACGCCATCCTTGGTGATCGTGGGGGCGCCCCACTTCTTGTCGAGCACGACGTTGCGGCCCTTGGGACCAAGCGTCACCTTGACGGTGTCGGCCAGCAGGTTGAGGCCGCTCTCCATGCCACGACGGGCATCTTCATCAAACTTGATGATCTTGCTCATTGAAAATGTGTCCTTCCGCGATGCGGATCGGGTTCGATGCCCGCGACGGACGACCGCCCTTGTGAGACGACCTCATCGAACCGATGCTCTTATCACTCTCCATGTCGGAGTGCTAACTAAGATTCTGGCACTCACCACCCCAGAGTGCAAGGCGAGGTCACTGAGCTTGAGTCGTATGCGCTCAGGGCGTAACGCACCCACGTGGCCTCGATAGACGCTCATCGCCCGTCCCCCACACGGGAGACGGGCGACTCAGATGCGATAGAGCGAACAATCAGCGCAGGACGATCACCACGTCAGGATTGCCGAGTCCGCTCTGCTGACGAACGGTGTCAATGCCCAGCTTGGACGCAATATCCTTCGCGGTGGCCTCCATTTTCGGGTCCTCATAGAAGACGGTAGACGTCGTATTCGTCCAATTGGCATCCGCGTTGGCAGCGGAGGTACCGGCGTAGCCCGCATCGTTGAGGATGGTCACCTTCTGGGCAGCGAAGCCCTGTGTTTCGGTGCCATTGAGAACCGAAATCACGGCACCATGATCCGGTTCAGCGGAGGCAGCGGAGGACGAGGGACTCGACGAGGGGGTGGGTTCGACTGAAGGAGCGGCACTCGGCGCTGCAGCGCCCGGTGACGCCCCCCGGGTGGCGGGCGCTTGGGCACTGCTCGACGTTGCCGGGACGGGCTGCACGCTGACATTTGTGGTCTGCCCGCGGTACAGGGCGGTCGCTGCCACCCAGCCGAGCGCGGGAACGATCACGAGAATGGCCAGAAACGGCCACACGTTCTTCCACTTCGACGGCTTGGGGCGGTGCATGCCGACGGGCATGTCTTCGCCAGCGCGGTCAAATTCATCCCTTGGGTACTGAGAACTCACGTCTTCAGACTATCGGAAAAGCGCTGGGCTGGCTCGTGTGGCACGCGGGAAGTGTGTGGCACCATGTGCAGCATTAGTCTAGTGCTATGAATGATTACAATCCGCGCCCCTTGGCTGAGTTGATCGATCCGGGCTGGGCCCGCGCACTGGCTCCGGTGGAGGAACGCGTCCACGAATTGGGCACCATGCTAGCGAAAGACGTCGAGGAAGGCCACGGCTATCTGCCCGCCGGGACGGACGTGCTACGCGCGTTCACGTACCCCTTCGATGAGGTGAAGGTCTTGATCGTGGGGCAGGACCCATACCCGACACCGGGTCACGCGATGGGATTGTCGTTTTCCGTGCGCCCGGGGGTGGCACTGCCCAAGTCGCTCATTAATATTTTCCGCGAACTCGGGGATGACATCGGTTGCCCGGCCCCGACCTCGGGCGATTTGACGGCGTGGAGCGAGCAGGGTGTGTGTCTGCTCAATCGAGTGCTGACGGTCCGTCCGGGTGCGCCCGCCTCACATCGTGGGCGCGGCTGGGAGGAGGTCACGCAGTGTGCGATTGACGCGCTAGTGGCTCGCCGACGCCCGGACGGCTCACGCGCTCCGCTCGTGGCGATCTTGTGGGGCAAGGATGCGCAGTCGCTGGCGCCTCGGCTCGGCGAGACGCCGATTATCGCGTCCCCGCACCCTTCCCCATTGTCGGCGTATCGCGGTTTCTTCGGGTCGCGGCCGTTTTCGCGTGCGAACGCACTGTTGGATGAGCAGGGGGCGCGCGGCGTCGACTGGTCGCTCGGCTGAGCGCGGCGGATGGCTGATGAACGAGGCCGTGGCCGGTTCCGCGGGGCACTTCCGGGGGCTTGCCCCGGCCTCGCGCATCTGTGATGGGGCCTGAGGGGCGCGCGGCGTCAGTGCCGCACTGTGGACTCCTCGGAGCCGGCTATCGGACTCGAACCGATGACCTGCTGTTTACAAGACAGCTGCTCTACCAACTGAGCTAAGCCGGCGGCGCACACTAGTGTGCCACAGGTTGGGGTAAGCGCGCACGGGCGAGCGTCATTCGTACCCGACACGTGACGCGTGACAGTGACGAACTCGCGCACCCGCGACCACTGCGTGGGATAGCGACTCCAGATACGACGGTGGGGTGGGTCCGATGCCTCGGACCCACCCCACCTCAGTGCGAGACTCAGTCGGAACTGGTCGTCGTCTCGGCGCTCTGCGTCGCCTCCTCGCCACTCCGGGAAGGCACGGCGGCCTCGGACTGGGGCAGATCACTGGGTGCCTGCGTGGCGGAGTCGGCGAAACCGAAGAGTTCCTTGAGCGACTCACGCGTGCTTTCGATGGTCTTCCCCAGGGTCACAACGCTCGAGTGATCCTTGACGAACTCGGGGGTGCCGAGCTGGTTGGGCTGACGACCGCTGTACTGTGCGTCCTTCCATGCATTCGAGGAGGCTTCGAGGTAGGACTCAACGGCGTTGACCGGGAAGGTCGCGACCACGTCAGAAGGAACGCCAACCTCGGTCGCGATCTGCTTGACCTGCTTCCACGAGGGGTCAAGGTTCTGCACGACCGTGCCGTTGCCGGCCTGGAACTGGGTACGGAAGTAGGCCAGGAGTGCGTGGTGGAATTCGATCCACTTGTCGGGTGCCTTCTGGGCGACGACGAGCGAGGCACCCGTGGCGGGCTTGAGGTAGTTCATATTCACTGTGATGACGGGCTGAAGCTCGAGGTTGTAGTGCCCCTCGGACGCCCAGGTCGTCAGATCTTCACCCAGGGCAGCATCGACGTCAGCACAGGCATGGCATGAGTAGTCGAAGTACTCCGTGAGCGTCGGCAGGTTGGGATCCGGCTCGGCGGACACACCGTTCCCGTTGACAACAATGGGTCGCCCGTCGGCGTATACGCCGAGAACATCGGAGGGTTCGACGTTGCGTGCGGCGCTAACTTCGCTCTGCTGCTGCCAAATCACACCGCCAACGGCGGCAATGATGGCCAGCACGATGAGGCCAACAGCAGAGATAACGATGATGCGGGTGCGACGCTCAGCGCGCTGCTGCGCGAGCCGCATCTCGGAGGCTTTGGCGCGCAGGGGATCGACGCTGCGCTGCTGCTTCTGAGCCATGAAGATACCTTCCAAACTTAGTTGAATATTGCAATATTATCGAGTAAGGCTGACCCGCGCCTAGTTAGACGCACCACCCGTCCCAATGAGCCAGGAGATCAGCAGGAAGCCAACGCAACCGATTGACAACAGGGCGCGCCCCCAGATCGGACGAATGCTAGAACGCACTGTTTTGGCGAGTCCAACGCGCAGGTCGGCAGCGAAAGGTACGAGCCACGCGGTCACGAGCATCGACGCACCAAGCGCCCAGACGATGATGACTCCTGCAGGATCGCTCAGCCAGAAGTTACTACGCGACAGACGTAGAGACGTCGCGACCTCCGTGGGCCACCCCCACTGCACAGATCCGTCGTGCGCGAAGGAGAGAACGATCCACACCAGGTAGGGAAGGACAGCTCCGACCGCGAGCGCAAGGAGTGTCGTACCGAGTGAGCGGGCAAGAAGGATCGGAGCCATGGCGATGGCGGCGGCATCGTCGCTGGCGCGGGGGCCGTACTGCTCGCGCCGACGCTCTAGCCACCTGTCCATGGCACCGACAAGCCCCCAGGCGGTCAGTGCGACACCGACGATGAGCGTACCGCTGAGGCCGAAGATGAGAGGGAGCGCGGCAAGCGTGAGCAGCAGGACACCGCCGGAGACCCAAGCACTGCCTGAAGCAGACGAGGCATCGGTCCGATTCGGGTACTGCTGCCCGCGAGCCTGCCACGCTGGCGGCTGTCCCGCGTTGCTGGCGCGGACCCGCATGCCTGCGCGTGGATCGCCCGTCGGGGCCGCCAGGCCGGGTTGCGGAGCGCCCATGGGGACGGGTCTGCCCGACGGTGCCGTTTCCGCGGAACCGTAAGCGCCGCGCGGGTAGCCGTAGGCGTTCTGGGCACCGGCGAACGGGGCCTGAGAAGCACTGTATCCGCCCTGCTGCCCGGGGTAGCCACCCTGGCCGTAGGGCCGCACCGAGCCGGTCGAGTCCGCGGGTTCGGCACCAGTCCAGCTCTGATCCTCGTCGTCAGCTTCGTCCCACTCCTCGTCGCCCTGGTCGCCCTCGTCGGAACCCTCCCATTCCTGGTCGCCCTCGCCGGATTCCTCCCACTCCTGGTCGCCCTCGCCGGATTCCTCCCACTCCTGGTCGCCCTCGTCGGACTCTTCCCAGGACTCGTCGCCAGACTCATCCCAGTCCTCGTCGCTACCCTCCGAGGCCTCATCGTCCCAGGTCTCTTCCTCGGCATCCTCGTCCCACTCGTCGTCTCCCCAGGAGACCGATTCGGTATCGACCTGTTCGGTATGGTCATTGGCGGCCGTGAATTCTGAGGGGTCGCGACGCGGGTGGACGGGGTAGGTGACGGGGCGCGCACCGGCCGCGTCGGGGCGCGATGTGATCTCGTCCCATTCCGGGGGTGCTGCGATTTCCTGCGGGTCGGAGTTGACCATCTGGGTACGTTCGCCAGTGTCGAGCAGCTGTGCCCAGTTCACGGTGACGTAGTCGAGTTCGCCGGGTGCCCAGCCAACCGCGCTCATGAGGTGCGCGACGATCAGCGACGGCGAGGGGCGCACGTCGGGATTGGGCGACAGGCCGCCACCGAGCGCATCGGAGACCATCGGGTGCAGACCTGCCAGGTCGGGTTCGCCCTCGATGACGCGCATCATGGTCGCCATGACGTCGCCTTTACCGAAGGGGGCACGCCCAGTCGCGCAGGACAGCAGGGTGGCGCACCAGGCCCACCAGTCGGACTCCTTTGTGGCGGGCTTGCCGCGCAGGAGCTCGGGTGCCGTATAGCCGGCAGAACCCGAGACGAGGCCGGTGCGTGTCAGGTGCTGATCGTCGACCGCCATGGCGATGCCGAAGTCGAGGAGGACGGGACCGCGCGACGAACAGATAATGTTCGAGGGCTTGATGTCTCGGTGAATGATGTTGGCGTGGTGGACGGCAGCGATCGTCGACGCGAGGTGATAGGACAGCGCGGCGACGCCGCGCAGCGGGATCGGGCCGGAGGAGAGGATCTCCGCCAGAGTTGGACCCTCGACATACTCGGAGACCACGAAAGGCTGGCTCGCGTCAATCTCCGCATCGATGATGTGCGCGACGAAGGGGGAACGTACGGAATTTACGGTACGCACCTCGCGCTCGAGGCGGGCCCGAGATTCCTCCGACGTCGCAAGCGCGGGGTGCATGACCTTCAGGGCGACACGCGTGCCACCCCCATCTTCAGCAAGCCACACAGTGCCCGCGCCACCCGTACCGAGCCGGCGAATCAGGCGGTAGCCTCCCAGTTCGTTTCCTTCATCCACGCTCCCAGCCTACCGGTCTCATCCCGCATCTGCGTCCACCGGCGGAGGAAACCACGACCTCGGACACAGAAACGAGGCGGCCCCCACACCCGAGTCGAGGCCAGGGAATCCACCTGATGGCCGGAACTATACAGAAACGCGCAGACATGGTACGTTCAATCTTGGTCGCGCGCGGAACGATCCGCGTTCGTACCCCGTGGGCGAAGACGCTCCACGGTCGCCCCACAACGGATCGTCCGGCACGTACCTGCCGGTGGGAAGGAATTGAACATGGCAAGCGTAACCTTCGATCACGCGTCCCGCGTGTACCCCGGTGCCGATAAGCCTGCTGTCGACCAGCTGTGCCTCGACATTGCGGACGGTGAGTTCCTCGTCCTCGTCGGCCCCTCCGGCTGCGGTAAGTCCACCTCCCTGCGCATGCTCGCAGGCCTGGAGGACGTCAACGGCGGCCGCATCCTCATCGGCGACAAGGACGTCACGGACGTTCCCCCGAAGAACCGCGACATCGCGATGGTCTTCCAGAACTACGCGCTCTACCCGCACATGTCCGTGCGCGAAAACATGGGCTTCGCCCTGAAGATTGCAGGCGTGTCCAAGGAGGAGATCAACAAGCGCGTTGAAGAGGCCGCGAAGATCCTCGACCTGGAGCCCTACCTGGACCGCAAGCCCAAGGCTCTGTCCGGTGGCCAGCGTCAGCGCGTCGCCATGGGCCGCGCGATCGTTCGTAAGCCCCAGGTGTTCCTCATGGACGAGCCGCTGTCGAACCTGGACGCGAAGCTGCGTGTGCAGACCCGTACGCAGATCGCCTCCCTGCAGCGTGAGCTCGGCGTCACCACCGTGTACGTCACCCACGACCAGACCGAGGCCCTGACGATGGGCGACCGCATCGCGGTCCTCGCCGGCGGCCTCCTCCAGCAGGTCGGTACCCCGCAGGAAATGTACGAGCGTCCCGCCAACGAGTTCGTTGCCGGCTTCATCGGCTCCCCCGCCATGAACCTGGGTACCTTCACGGTGGACGGCGAGTGGGCGAAGATCGGACCGGCGCGCGTGCCCCTGTCGGAGGCCACCCGCGCGGCACTGACCCCCGAGGACGGCGGAAAGATCAAGATCGGCTTCCGCCCCGAGGGCCTGGACGTCGTCGACGAGAGCGTCGAGGGCACCATCCCCGTCGAGGTTGACTTCGTTGAGGAACTCGGCTCCGACGCCTACGTCTACGGCCACCTGGTCGGCGACGAGCGTGGTGAGGGTCTGGGTTCCGGCGCCGAGGGCACCAACAAGCAGCTGATCGTGCGCGTTCCCCCGCGTACCGCCCCCGGTCGCGGCGGCGTCCTGTACGTGCGCATCCGCGAAGGCCAGCAGCACAACTTCTCGGCTGCCACGGGCGTTCGTCTGCCCGAGTGACGCGCAAGCCCGCGCTGCCCTGCTGACTTGCCCCGGCCTCGTCTGTTCATCTCCCGGACGAGGCCGGGGCACGTTCGTACGTACGTGTTCTACACCGCGAAGTGATGGCCGCTGAGCTGCGAGTTAGTCATGACGGTCAGGAAATGAGACAATAGGTATATGGCTCTGGACATTACGGCTGCCGCGGTCGACCCCGCGCTCCTCGACCTCCCCTGGGATATTCCACTGGAGGAGTGGCCGTCGTCCCTGCTCGCAGCGCTCCCCCGCGGCATTTCCCGCCACATCGTGCGGTTCGTGAACCTGTCCGGCCGCGTCCTGGCGGTCAAGGAGATCGGTGAGACGGTCGCACACCACGAGTACGACATCCTGCGCGACCTCTCGCGCTTGGACGCACCCTCCGTCGACCCGGTCGCGGTCATCACGGGACGGGTGGGGCGCGACGGCGAGGAACTCAACGCGGTCCTGATCACCGAGCACCTGCAGTTCTCGCTCCCCTACCGCGCCCTGTTCTCCCTGTCGATGCGCGAGGACACGGCGACCCGCCTCATCGACGCCCTCGCCCTGCTGCTCGTGCGCCTGCACCTCATCGGCTTCTACTGGGGCGACGTCTCCCTGTCGAACACACTCTTCCGTCGCGACGCGGGAGAGTTCGCCGCCTACCTGGTGGACGCCGAAACAGGCGAGCTGCACCCCAAGCTGACCCCCGGCCAGCGCGAATACGACGTGGACCTGGCGCGTACGAACATCATCGGCGAACTTATGGACCTTCAGGCTGGCGGCTATTTCACCATGGACGCCGACCCGATTGACGTCGGCGACCGCATCCGCACCCAGTACGACCTGCTGTGGAACGAGGTCACCGCCGAAGAGTACTTGCCCAATGACCAGCGCCAGTATCTGGTCAGTGAGCGTATCCGTCGCCTCAACGAGCTGGGTTTTGACGTCGCCGAGCTGCACATGGCGTCGGATGATGCGGGCGAGCACCTGGTCATTCAACCGAAGGTGGTCGACGCCGGCCATCACAACCGTAAGTTCATGCGCCTGACCGGCATGGATGTCGGCGAGCACCAGGCGCGTCGACTCCTCGGTGACATTGATGCATGGCGTGCCACACACGATATGCAGGACGTGCCCCTCGAACAGGCTGCGCACGAGTGGCTCACCGACGTTTTTGCGCCCGTCGTGCGCGCAATTCCCCGAGAATTGGCCGGCAAGCTCGAACCCGCCCAGCTCTACCACGAGTACCTGGAGCACCGCTGGTACATGGCCCAGCAGGTCGGCCACGATGTGTCGCGTGACGAGGCTCTGGCCTCGTACGTGCATAACATTTTGCCGTCCAAGCGAGACGAGGCCGTCCTCATCGAACCCGGGCCCGGCCGTTCCTCCATGTTTAGTGCGGCGACGCACCCCGACCTCTGGTGACGGGGTAGCCCCGCACCGATCACCCTAGGAGCATCCATGTCCGATTTTCCCCGTATTTTCGCCCACCGTGGCGCGTCCTCGCTCGCGCCGGAAAACACGATCGCCGCGTTTTCCAAGGCCATGGAGGTCGGTGCTCGCTGGTTCGAGTTCGATGTGGATATCATCGGCGACGGCTCGCTGATCGTCATTCACGACGACACCTTGGACCGTACGACGAACGGATCCGGATCCTACTACCAGCTCGGATTCTCGGATATTCGCCGCCTAGACGCGGGCCGCTGGTTCTCCGACACCTATCGTTTCGAGCGTATCCCCGAGGCGGCTGACGCCCTCGCCTTCGCCCACGCTCAGCAGATGGGGGTCAATCTGGAGATCAAGCCCTGCGCGGGTGGTGCGCGCCTGCGCGAGCGCCTCATCGAGTCGCTGGCTGTCACGCTGCGCGGGGAGAAGGTCCCCTCCCGCCTCATCGTCTCTTCCTTCGATCACGAGCTGCTCACCGCTTTCCACGAGGCATGCCCCACCGTCGCGCTCGGCTGGCTCATCGAGCGCGCGTCCGACGAGTGGCGTGAAGGCGCGACCGCGCTGGGCGCGAGCGCCATCCATCCCGGCGTCAAGGGGCTGACGGCCTCCGACGTGCGCGCGATGCGCGACGCGGGCTTCGAGGTTAACGTGTGGACGGTCAACGACGTGGATCAGGCGCGCGAGCTGGCCTCGTGGGGCGTCACCGGCATCTTCACCGACCGCCCGCAGGATTTCCCCGCCGAGGCCTTGGCTCGGTAAGGGGAGCGTGCGCGCTCGCTCGCGACAGACACAACGGCCGGGGTCACTCACGCGACCCCGGCCGTCCTTCATCAAGCGTGAGGGCTTACGCCTCGCCCGCGCGGCGCGCGAAACGCTTGGAGACGTGCTTGGCGAGCGACAGCTCCGCAATCGAGTCAACGACCATGAGGCCACCAACGATGCCAGCGAAGCGCAGCCAGCCGGAGCGGGGCGCGGGAGCGCGCACGGCGGCCACCAGCATGCTGACGCCGACGATGGCCTCGGCCGCGACGGCGGCGTGGATAATCCACGGGCGTTCGACGGCGACCGACTCGTAGGAGTTCCACAGGGGCTTGACCATCGACTGCGGCTGCCCCATCATGATGTCCACGCTGCGGCCGATCGCGTTGGAAATGCCGCGCGCGAGGTGCACGGTGACGCCTTCGACGTCCTCAGCATCGGTAGTGCCCAGGAGGAATCCCGCGACGGAGCCGGGCAGGCCGAGGGCGCGCACGACCTTCCACACGGATTCTTCGCCCGTGGTCGCCACGGAGGCCCACAGGGCGTCAGCGTCGGCACCGGGCACGGCTCGGGCGATGGCCAGCAGGTCGAGGCGATCGCCCACCAGGTCGATGATCTCGCCGGGCAGGTCCTGGGCCTTGTCGTGGCCGCCGGGCACGATGGCCGCGTCCATGCCCCAGTTGTGGGACACGATGTGCTCGAGGTGGTCGTCGGTCACCAGGAATACCTGGAACTCGCCGTCTGTGACGGATAGGGTGACGAGCGGCAGGTCGCCGAAGTTCCAGCCTTCCTTCTCGGCGGGCAGCTCCGCGAGGAGCGCGCGGTGATCGTCGGCAAGCTCCAGGTCCCCCAGGTCGACGCCTTCAAGGGCCGCCAGGAGCGGTACGGACGACGCGGGGGTGCGGCCAATCTCAACGATGCGTGTGGGCTTTGCCTCTGTGGCCTCGGTCGTTTCCTCCTCCGAGGGCCACACCTTACCCAGTGGCGAATCTCCCTCGGGCAGGTGGTCGGCACTGGCGTTGCCGATGCGGACTTCAGCCTTGAAGAGAATGGCGAGTTCGTCGGCCAGCTCCGCGGGGGTCGGGCCGGGAACGACTGTCGTCGCGCCCGCGGGGACGGTAGCGACGCGCTCATCGGCAACCGCGACATTGAGGCCGAGCAGCTGCGGCGAGGAGGGGAACCATTCGATCTGAGTGAGGATCGCGCGTTTCTTCAGTTCGCCGGCGACGGCGCTGGGGTCCAGCTCGTGACCGATGATCATGCCTTCAATGCGGGTCCAGTCCTGGGCCATGTCACTACCTTCCTGTTCGTGGCGAGGTCATCTCACCACACATTGTTCCATTGTGTCGCGTGGCATGCGTTTTCGCTCGCCGCGCGGTCAGTTCCGAGAAAGTTATTGTTCCGTGCCGCCCCACTCGACGACCGTGAAACCGCTGCGCGTCGGTGTCGGAGCGAAATTCTGCGGCGTGACAACCGTGGAGGCGTCCGCCGCACGGATTGTCATGAACACCCGAATAAAGGTGTCGGGCGTAACCTGGTTACCGGCCTCGTCCGCGAACGAATAGGTCACCTGCTGAGCGTAGGAGGAGGCGTCGAAGGACACGAACGTGTACTCGTTCGCGCGGATGCGCGGTGCCCAGTAGGTGATGAAGTCAGCTGCCTCCTTGTCGCTCAGCCCCAACTGTCCCAGCTTCTCCTCCAGGAACGGCACCGCATCCTCACGCGCAACGACGAAGCCCTGCTCGGGAGACGTCAAGGAGACCGGCCCGTCCCAGAACAGGGAGGGATAGGTGCGCCCACTCGCGTCGGTGAGCGTGCCGTCGGGCGCGGCACTGATGGTCCACGAGGCCCGGGTCCCCTCCTCCGTCTGCACCTGACGCTCCGGGGCGGGATACACCGTCCCCAGCTCACCCTCAACGTCCAGTGTCACCGCCAGCTGCCGCTCCTCCTGCGGATACAGGTACAGGACCGGCTTATAAGCCTTTTCCCGTGTGGGCATCCTCGTCGGAAGCGGAACAGGAACGAGAGTGGGGCTGTCCGTCTGCGTGCACTCGTCCCCCGCGCACTCATCTTCAAACGTGGGAAGCACCCCGAACACGAGAACAACAGTGCCAATAATCGCTCCGACGATGACCGACACAATGATGATCAGCGTTTTCCTCATGACACCCGTGTCCTTCCCGTGCGGCCCAGCGGTGGGCGCTCACTCAGTCGCGGCAGTCGGCCCGCGTGGCACCATCATAAGCAACCCCTTCCAGCGCTTTCAACGTTCCTACCTTCCACCGGCACCCAGCCACGGCCTCGTCACCCGAGAATGAGACGATGCATTGAGTCACACGCCCGACGCTGCTATTCTGACCAGTTGCGCGGCGCCACCCACGAGCGCGTCGCACCCCTCACCTGAAAGCACCAATCATGCCTTTCGTAACCATCGCGGCACTCATCGTCGCTGCATTCGTCCTCATCTCCCTCTTCCTGTGGGCAAGCTTCGTGTCCGCTTCCCCGGGCGAAGTCAAGGTCATTTCCGGCCCGCGCGGCCAGCGCGTCCTCCACGGCAAGACGGGGTGGAAGATTCCCCTCCTCGAGCGCGTGGACACCATGACCGCCTCGATGATCTCCGTCGACGCTCAGACCACGGACTTCGTTCCCACCAACGACTACATCAACGTGCGCGTCGACGCGGCCGTCAAGGTCCGCATCGCGACCGATGATGACACGCTGTTCAAGGCAGCGACGCGTAACTTCCTCTACAAGACGACCTCCGAAATCTCCGAGGAGGTACGTGACACCCTTGAGGGGCACCTGCGCGCCATCATCGGCCAGATGAAGCTCACCGACATCATCACCGACCGCGCCGCCTTCTCCGAGCGCGTCCAGGAGAACGCGAAGCAGGACCTGGAGGAGATGGGCCTCCTGATCGTCGCGTTCAACATCCAGAACGTCACCGATCAGAACGGCGTCATCGACAACCTCGGTATCGACAACACCGAGCAGATCCGCAAGACCGCCGCCATCGCCAAGGCGAACGCGCAGAAGGAGGTCGCGCAGGCGACCGCCATCGCCCAGAAGGAAGCGAACGACGCGCAGGTCGCCTCGCAGCTGGAAATCGCCCAGAAGCAGACGGACCTCGCTAAGCGCCAGGCGGCTCTGAAGGTCGAGGCCGACACCGAGAAGGCGAAGGCGGACGCCGCCTACGAGATCCAGTCGCAGATTCAGCGCCGCGACATTGAGCGCGAGACCGCGCAGGCCGACATTGTCAAGCAGGAGCAGCAGGCGGTCATCAAGGAGAAGGAAGTCGTCGTCACCAAGCAGGCCCTGCAGGCCGAAGTGAACGCGAAGGCCGACGCCGAGCGCTACGCCGCCGAGAAGAAGGCCGACGCGGCCCTGTACGCGCGTCAGCGTCAGGCCGAGGCCGAGGCCTTCGAGCGCACCAAGAAGGCCGACGCCGACAAGCAGGCCATGCTCGCCGAGGCCCAGGGTATCGAGGCGCGTGGCCGCGCCGAGGCGTCCGCGATTGGCGCGAAGCTGACGGCCGAGGCCGAGGGCCTCGAAAAGAAGGCCGAGGCCATGACGAAGATGAACCAGGCGGCCGTCCTGGAGATGTACTTCCGTGCCCTGCCTGAGGTCGCTCGCGCCGTGGCCGAGCCGCTGTCCAAGGTCGACACGATCACCATGTACGGCGAGGGCAACAACGCTCAGATGGTCGGCGATATCACGAAGTCGATCAGCCAGATCAACGCGGGCCTGGGCGATTCGCTGGGCCTGGACCTGCAGCAGATGTTCACGGCGCTCGTAGGTGCCAAGGTCGTCTCCCCCACCATCTCCGAGGCTGTTGAGGAGGGCGTGCGCGACGCCTCCGTCCCGAAGCCTCCGCAGCAGTGAGCGCGGCTCGTGCTCAACGCGGGCAGTAGCCGTCTGTGATGCGAGCGCACGAGGCGAACCGCTCGTGAGGCGGGTCGCTAGCGACACGGGGCGGGATCCTTCGGGGTCCCGCCCCGCTGCTCTGCCCAGCTTTCCCGCCGTCGGCGACCCACCCAGCTATCGGCGTTCCACCCCACTGTTACACCCGCCTCCCCCACAAAAGTCGCACGTAATTTAATCCGGTAACTTTTAGAAACAGCCCAAAAGCACTGTAATTCCAACGATGCTATTTCATACCTTTAAGTAGCCACGGGGGAATTACGTGCGACATTGGAGGGAAACCATAATGTGTCGCGACCTGGCTTCCCGGCGTTACAAGAACCACTAGAATCTAGCAGAACCTAGCTAGAACCTAGAGCAAAAAGCCACCGACACCCTTTACACTACGTAGCCACCATGCTTATACTTAAGCATGGAACGCATAGCGAAAGGTTCCCTCCTCGTGAGGGTTGGCGCTGCCCTGAGTGGCCTCGTTCTTCTTGGTGTGTCAGGACTGGCCTACCTGTTTGTCACCGACACATACGACACGTATCCGTACCTCGGTTACCGCACTGTTTTTACTGTCCTCGGCGTACTCATCCCACTGCCGCTCGCATTCTTCTTCGGTCTCATCACGGTGCGCATCCACACGCTGTCGCTACAGCAGCTGATGACATGCGCAGCGAGATGCATGTGGGGTTTCTTCGGTCTCTTCCTGCTCACCTGGTTGCTTGAGGGGTTCCTTATCGGAGAGGCACCCGGCCCCTTTATGTACGTGTGCGTCGGCACGCTCATACTGTCGGCAACAATCGCACGCCTCCTCACGCTCGGCGCACGCACCGCGAAATCCTCATAGAGCCAGGGCAGGCAACACACAGACAACAACCCCGACCGACTGGAGGCCGCCACGAGGCCGGTCAGCGCTGTTGGGATTGGCGTAGTGTCGCAGGGACCAGAGGAGGGCCAGGCCGCGGTGCCGGTGGGCGGCGGCAGGGCCTGGCCGGGCTTCGAGATTGACCACTCCGAGCGAAGCTCGCGTGTGGCGATCTCGCGGGCGGGACGCCGCCCACCGGCACCAACACGCAGGCACAAACACTCAGCCACAAGCACATAGGCACAACGAAGCTGCCCGGCCCCACAGGGGGCCGGGCAGCTCACGCGTCAGGCCGCTAGGCAGCCATCAGCGAAAGGTTCAGCGCATCTGGGTGCCGTCGGAACCCAGGCGCTGGCAAGCCTCGACGACGCGGGCGGCCATGCCGGCCTCGGCCGACTTGCCCCACGTGCGCGGGTCGTACTGCTTCTTGACGCCGACCTCGCCATCGATCTTGAGGACACCGTCGTAGTTGCGCAGCATGTGGTCAACGACCGGGCGGGTGAACGCGTACTGGGTGTCGGTGTCGACGTTCATCTTGATGACGCCGTTGGCGACAGCGGTGGCGATCTCCTCGGCGGTGGAGCCGGAGCCGCCGTGCATGACCAGGTCGAAGGGACGGTGGTCGAGGCCGAAGTGCTCCGCGACCTCCTTCTGGATGGTGCCGAGCAGCTCGGGACGCAGCTTCACGTGGCCGGGCTTGTAGGCGCCGTGCACGTTGCCGAAGGTCAGAGCGGTGATGTAGCGGCCGTTCTCGCCGAGGCCCAGGGCCTCAACGGTCTTGATGCCGTCTGCGGTGGAGGTGTAGAGCTTCTCGTTGATCTCGCCAACGACGCCGTCTTCCTCGCCGCCAACAGCGCCGACCTCGATCTCGAGGATGGTGTTGGCCTTGACGGACATGGCGAGCAGTTCCTTCGCGATCTCGAGGTTCTCGTCGAGCGGGATCGCGGAACCGTCCCACATGTGGGACTGGAAGGTGGGGAGCTTGCCGTCGGCAACCTGGCCGGCCTCGATCTCGAGGAGGGGGCGGACCCAGGAGTCGATGTTCTGCTTGGCGCAGTGGTCGGTGTGCAGGGCGACGGTGATGCCGTAGTTCTTGGCAACCTCGTAGGCGTAGGCGGCGAGGGCCAGCGAGCCGGTGACGCGGTTCTTGATGGTGGAGCCGGAGCCGTATTCGGCGCCGCCGACGGACACCTGGATGATGCCGTCGGACTCTGCCTCGGCGAAGCCCTGGAGGGCAGCGGTGATGGTCTGGGACGAGGTCACGTTGATCGCGGGGTAGGCGAACTTGCCATCCCGTGCGCGATTCAGCATCTCTGCGTAGACCTCAGGGGTTGCGATAGGCACTTGGAGCCTCCTAATCGAGTGACAGTTTTGTCGAGATCGATTCTCTCACATTTTGTACGTGTGGGGAGGGGCAGGAAGTCCCGTTTGGACGGTTTTCTTCCAACCCCTCCCCTGTCGTTATGCGTCGGTTGACACCTCTGTTATGTGTCAGTTGGCGTGACCGACGCGGACTCCGAGTTCGGCGACAGACATGACGTCGGTAAGGGTCTCCGCGACGTCACCCTGCGCATTCGTGCCACGGAATCGGAGGTAGGAGCCGTTGCCGGCGACGGGGATGTCGACGGTGCCGGGGACGTTCGCCAGGGTGGTGGCGAGGGCGGGGTTGCCTTGTGCATCCGGTTTGCCCTTGTTGTCGCCCTGGCCCTTGAGGCCGTCGAGGCTACCCGCGAGGTAGATCTGGACGTCCTTGGCGCGGCCCGAGGCCTTGGGACCGTCACCGGCGCGAGGCGTGTAACTGAGCGCACAGACGTCGTATCCGGTGCTGCCGTCACCGATCTTCAGGTCGATCCAGTGCGGCCACTTGCGGGCGGTGTCGGTCTCGGGCAGCCTGGCCTTGTTGGCGTCGATGTACTGGGAGTGCCAGTAGGTCGCGGGGTCGCCATCGGTGGCCTTGTATTCCTCACCATACTCCCAGCGGGTTTCGACGGAGTCGGCGGCCACGGCCTCGGCCTTAATGCGGGGACCGCACACGCCGACGAGGCCTTCGCTGGCCACGGTCTTCTGGCCGGCGTAAGAGACGTCGACTGTGAAGGTCGCTTCACCGAATTCGGTGGTGGGGCGCGCCCAGAACTTCACGACGCGGGTCTCGCCGGGGGCGAGGCGGTCGATGGGCTGGGGGCCGTTGGCGAGGACCCAGGAGTTGGAGACCGAGGGGGTCAGGTGGATGCCGGTGACCTCTGCCGTGCCCTTGTTGGTGACGGAGACATTGAGGACGCTTTCGCCCCAGTTGTCGTCGCCGATGATGGGCAGGGAGGCACGGTCCATGCCGGACAGGGCGTTCTTCGGGTACGCCTCGTCGCCCTCGCGCGCGATGCTCACGTCGAGGGTCGAGGAGGCCTGGGAGGTGAGGGTGAAGACCGAGCCACTGTCGACAGTAACGTCGAGGGGCAGCTGCGCGACGGTGCCTTCGGCGGTCTTTTCACCGCCGTTGGGACGGCGAGACAGGTAGCCGGAGTCGATGACGCTCAGGTACTGGTTGGTCATGGCGTTGCGCAGGCGGAAGCCGTCGCCGGCTGGTTCTGCGACCCACTTCTGGGGGTTACGCGTCGCGTAGTCGCCCTGAGCCGTGGGGGTGAACTTCTGGCTCGCATCGGCGCACGCGTAGGCGACCACCGGGTGGCCGGGGGTGGTGGACACGTGTGTCTCAGAGTTGGGGGTGTCTTCAGAGTAGACGGCGAGGCAGCGGTTCGAGTTGACCGAGCGGATCTGGTAGTAGCCGTCGGGGGTGGCAACGAACTCCCAGTTGTCAGAGGATGCGCCCACGGTCGGGGTGCCGCCCGTCACGCTGAGGCCTTGTCCGTCGGCCAATGTGATCGTGTACTGGCCGGGAGTGAGGGTGTCACGGGTGGGGTCGGTGTAGGTGGAAGGTTCGCCGAGCGCATCAATGCGAGCCTTGAAGGCCTGCGCATCAGGGTCAGCCTTCGGGGTCTTGCCATTCCAGAACATCTGAGCGCCGTAGCGCAGGCCGTCGGCGATCCACGCCTCGGTCTCATGGTCGGTCACCTTGCCGTGACCTCCCTGCCAAATGGAAACCTTGCCGCCGCGGATGGAGGCGTCGGGCACCGTGTAGTCTTCGTTCTGGTAGAACGAGTTCATCGTCCACTTTCCGTACACGCCGTCGAGGCCCTGCACCTGCATGACGTAGGAGGAGGGCTGATCGCGGTAGTAGTACAGGGCGGAGGACGCGTTCACGAGGGTGTAGCCGGCGTCGACGAGGGTCTTGGCGGGCAGGCCTCGGTTGGCGTCCTTCTGGCTGGACTCGCCCTTACCCCAGTATTCGATGATGACGTCCTTGTCGATGGGGGTGCGCGAGATGTCGGCGATACCGTCGTTCCACAGGCGCAGCGTGCCGCCGCGGGACTTGACGTGCGCGTTGACCTTGTTGATGAAGTCGTTGAATGCGGCGTCGAAAGTCATCGACTGGTCGCCGTATGCGTCGCGGATCTGTGCGAGGTACTTGGAGTAGTGCTCGGGGCCCTGCTGGAAGAAGAACTCGTCGGCACCCATGTGCCATTCGGTGGAGCCGAACGCGTCCATGTATTCGTCGATGAGGTCGAAGTAGAACTGCTGGGCGGCGGGGTCGATGAAGTTGAGGTGGTTGGCGCTCTTCGTACCAGAGTCGTCAGCGACCTGGAACTGCGGGAAGTTACCGAGGATGGTGCCGGTGTGGCCGGGAGCGTTGAGGAGCGGGACGACGCGGACGCCGACCTCGCGGCCATGCTCGACGATGGCCTTGACTTCATCCTTCGTGTAGTAGGAGAAGGAGGTGGTGGCCGGGTACTTGTCGGACTTGATGCGCAGCTCGAGGGACAGGTAGTTCATCTTCAGGTCGGACATGCGGTCGATCTGTCGGTTGATCCAGTCCGGCGTGATGTGGGTGCCGCACGCGCACAGGGTGACGCCGCGATCGGGGAAGCGCGGGATGTCGGTGATGCTACCGGTGGGCACGGTTCCCTTGCCCGAGCGAACTGCCTGCTCGAGGGTGCGGGCACCCCAGAGGAGGCCGGCGCGGGTGGCGGCCACGACCTGGGCACCGTTTCCGGTGACGGTCAGCTGGTAGCCCTCATCGCCGAGGGTTGACTGAGAGGGGTCGATTGTCAGGCTGACGGCGTTGGTTGAGGGGGCAGCGCCGGTACCGTCGGTGATGCCGGTAATGCCGGAGTCGGTGAGGGCGCGGCTCAGCAGGGCGCTGACTCCGGCGGCTTCGGCGGAGTCCGTGTGAACGATCTGCAGACCGCCGGCGGGGGTCCACGTGCCCGAGGCCGGGGTCCAACCTTCGAGGGACGGGATGGTTCCGGGAACCTGGGTAGCCGCCTGCGCGTTCAGATGGGATGTGAGAGGGATGAGGACCGCGGCGACGAGGGCGCACACGGATGTGAGGATGAGCGCGACTTTCGCTCGGGTGCGTGCGAGCCGTGGTACCCGCACATGGCTTGGTGATGACTGAAGCATTAATTCTCCTGTTCAGCGATTTGCTTCCACGCAAACTTTCCAACGTGCAAATAAAAATGGGTAACAGATACCCATTCCATCGAGCCTTTGGAGCACCAATGCTACCGACACTTACTGCTCAAATACAATACCAATGGTCAGATTACACTTACCACGGAACTCAGAAAAAACCCATAGAAAATTGCAAAAACGTGACATTGTCAGGCCTGGTTGAGCGCTCCTAAACGCGAGGCGTGCGCCCACATGACAATGGCGGCGGCGTGGCCGACATTCATGGAGCGCGTCGATCCCCGCTGGGTGATGGCGACGACGACCTGGCAGGCAGCCAGCATCTCCTCACTGAGGCCCGAGGCCTCGGACCCGAAGACCAGGCAGGCGCGCTCGGGCAGGAGTACCCCTTCGAGGGCGACGGACCCCTCGACATTGTCGACGCCGACGAGGGACAGACCCTCGCGGGAGCAGTGGTCGACGAGTTCGCGCACCTCGGCGCGGTGATCAACGGGCAGGTAGCGGTCGGTGACCATGGCCCCGCGACGGTTCCACCGCTTGCGGCCCACGACGTGGACGCGGCGCGCGCCAAGCGCGTTCGCGGTGCGCACGATGGACCCAATGTTGAAGTCGTGATCGAGGTTTTCGACGGCGACTTCAAAAGGCAGGGAGCGCGCAGCCACGTCCGCGCGGATCGCCTCCATCGTCCAATACCGGTAGCGATCCTCGACGTTGCGCCGATCCCCATGAGCCAGCAGCTCACGATCATACTGTTCGCCGACCGGCCACTCGTCCTCCCCGCCCGGCCACGGACCGACCCCGACCTGACCACTGGCCGCGGCCACTGCCTCGTCCGTGGCGGCCTCCCCACAAGCCGCATCCGACCGCGCGATGTCACATCCGTTTTCGAACTCGTTCACGGGTCCCACCCTAGCGGGAACGTAGAATGGGGGCATGAATCCGCTGATGAACGAAGAAACAGCACTCAGTGATATGCCGCCCGTGAGCGCGTGGCTCTCCGACATGGACGGTGTCCTGGTCAAGGAGAACCGCGCACTGCCGGGCGCGAACGAATTCCTGGCGGCGCTGCGCGCCACCGACACTCCCTTCCTGGTCCTCACCAACAACTCCGTGTTTACGAACCGTGACCTGTCCGCCCGCCTGGCGAACTCGGGCCTGGACATCCCCGAAGAGAACATTTGGACGTCCGCGAACGCCACGGCCGCGTTCCTCCAACAGCAGTCCCCCGGCTCAACGGCCTACGTGATTGGCGAAGCTGGCCTGACGACCGCGATTCACGCCGCCGGCTACGTCATGACGGAAACGGATCCGGAGTTCGTGGTGCTCGGCGAGGTTCGCTACTACGATTTTCACGCCCTGACCCATGCGATCCGCCTCATTGAGGGCGGCGCGAAGTTCATTGCGACGAACCCCGACGTATCCGGTCCTTCCGACGAGGGTACCCTGCCCGCGTGCGGCGCGATCGCGGCGATGATCACGGCGGCCACCGGCAAGCAGCCCTACTTCGTGGGTAAGCCGAACCCGGTCATGATCCGCGCCGGCCTCAACAAGATCGGCGCCCACTCGGAGCGGGCCGCGATGGTCGGCGACCGCATGGACACCGACGTGCGCGCCGGCGTCGAGGCGGGCCTGCGCACGCACCTGGTCCTGTCGGGTTCCACGGCCCGCGAGGACGTCTGCAACTACCCGTTCCGCCCCTTCGGCATCCACGAGGGTATCGGCGATCTCATTGAGCTCGTCGAGGCAGCCCACTGACCCCCGACACGTAAAGGAAACACCATGACCAACGATTCCCACAAGGCGCGCCTGGCAGCCCTCGTCCAAGAACTCTCCGTCATCCACGAGAAGGTCACCCTGGCGTCCGGCCGCGAGTCCGACTTCTACGTCGACATGCGCCGCTCGACGCTGCACCACGAGGCGGCTCCGCTCATCGGCCACGTCATGCTCGACCTCCTGGAGGAGGCTGGCTTCGCGGTGGGCGAGGAGTACGTGGCCGTCGGCGGCCTGACGATGGGTGCCGACCCCGTCGCGACCGCGATGCTCCACGCTGCCGCCTCGCGCGGCCTGGATCTGGACGCGTTCGTCGTGCGTAAGGCCGCGAAGGATCACGGCATGAAGCGCCGCATCGAGGGTCCGGACATCGTGGGCAAGAACGTCGTCGTCCTGGAAGACACGTCCACGACGGGCGGCTCCCCGCTGGAGGCCGCACTCGCTCTACGTGAGGCCGGCGCGAACGTCGTCGCCGTCGCGGTGATCGTCGACCGTGCGACGGGCGCAAAGGAGCGCATCGAAGCCGAAGGCTTCCCGTACTTCTACGCGCTGGGCCTGGAGGACATCGGCCTGGCCTGATTTTCCGCCCTGCATTGACGAGGCCGGGGCTGGGTTCTGCGCGAACATGCCCCGGCCTCGTTGTCGTCTGCGCGCCCTCACATGTGGGGAACGGAGCGCATGGCGCGCGCGGTCACCCAGCGCGGGGCGAGCTTCATGGCACCCATGGCGACCTTGTAGGGAACAGTCGGGGTGACCTGGACGCGGCCCACGCGCACGGCGTCGAGGGCTGCCGTGACGACCTGGTCGGGGCTGGCCATGAGCCAGGAGGGGGTCGCGCGCATGTCGACGCCCGCCCGCTCGAAGAAGGGCGTGTCGACGGGGCCGGGGCACACGACGGTGGCCGTGATGCCGGAGCCTTTCAGTTCGGCGGCGAGGCCCTCAGTGAAGGCGACGACCCAGGCCTTGTGCGCGGAATAGGTACCAGCTCCCGTGCGCGAGGCGACGGAGCCGACGTTGAGGATCGCGCCGCGTCCACGCGAACGCATGGAGATGCCAGCGTGGTGGCTGAGCGTCATGACGGCGCGAACCATGACGTTCAGGCCGTTGATTTCGCGTTCCAGGCTGTTGTCCAGGAAGGGGCTTCCCAACCCGAATCCGGCGTTGTTGACGAGGAGGTCGACGGGTCGCAGGTCCGGCTTCTGAGCATCGGCCGGGCCTCCCACATCGAGGCGGGCGGCGACACGCGCGCACCCGTCCTCGGTGGACAGGTCGGCGGCGATGTACTCGGCGTTCACGCCCGCGACGTTTGTCAGTGAGGCCGCGAGCGCGGCCAGCGCATCCTCGCGGCGCGCGACGAGCACTACATCGTGTCCGGCGGCGGCCAGCTGCCAGCAGAATTCTTCCCCAATTCCGGAGGTCGCTCCGGTCACAAGCGCGGTTCCCATGTGGGAAGTCTAGCGTGCACGTGTGGGGTAGCACGAGGCCGGGGCCCCTCACGCTCGCGTGTCGCGAGGGGCCCCGGCCAGGTGTTTTATCGGGTGCGGATCAGGAAGATGGCTCCGCCACCGGCGAGGGCCGCCGGGATGATGAGGAGAAGCAGCCAGTAGGGGCTCCAGCCTCCCGAGTGTCCGCTGTCGGCCGCAGAGGCGATCGGCAGCGCGGATACCGCGTCATCCGATCCGTCCGATGAAGTACCTGATGCACCGCTCTGGGCGTTCTCGCCGCTCTGCGCGCCGCTCTGGGCACCGCTGTGGGCACCGCTCTGGGGGCTAGCACTCGGTGTGACGGCGGGTGCAGCCTTGGGCGCGGTCACCGGAGTGCCGGAACCCGAGGTGTTTGCCACGCCCGAACCACCCCGAGAGATCGTGCCAGAGCTGGTGGTCACCGCGCCCGAACCGCTCGCAGATCCGCCCGACGTCCCCGCAGACGAACGAGTTCCGCTCGAGAGCAGGTTCCTCATGACCCCCTTGGTCCCACGAGGCGAGACCGGTGCCGTTGAGCCGCTGGGGCGGAGACTCGGCGCAGGGGCGGGAGCGGGTGCCGGGGCCGGATTCGCGCTGGGCGCCGGTGCGGGCGCAGGGTCAACGCTGGGGGCGGGCGCGGGAGCGGGCGCCGGGTCAACGCTGGGGGCAGGGGCGGGAGCGGGCGCCGGGTCAACGCTGGGGGCAGGGGCGGGAGCGGGCGCCGGGTCAACGCTCGGCGCAGGGGTAGGCGCGGGTTCGGGATCCACACTCGGTTCCGGCGAAGGCGCTGGTTCAGGGCTGGGCGCGGGATCCGGCGAGGGCGTGGGCACCGGCTCTCCGCCCGGGGTGGGACCGGGCTGCTCGTGGTGGCCTCCGCGCACGATCACGGTGAACGCCTGCGGTTCGGCCAGGACACGCTCGCCGCTGCGAGCACCGACCTCGATGCGGTAGGTGCCGGGAGCGCTGAAGACCCAGTTGCCGTGCATGTGGGTGGACTCGGTCGTGTGGACGAGGCCATCGCCCGCGGACGAGTCAAAGTGGATCTTTGCGCCGCTTCCGAAGGTGCCTCCCTGGAAGAAGGCGACGCGCGCGCCCGCGGGGGCCTCGGCCAAGTGCAGTGTCAGGTCGGCACCGTCAGGTAGGGCCGCGTAGTCGACCCCTTCGGTGGACAGTCCGGGCCACACGATGTCGCTGTTTTGCGTCTCGGGCAGCACGTAGGTGGCGGTGCCGACGGGTCCGAGCACGTCGTAGCTTGGGTCGGACAGAGATGCGGGGCGCACGAAGCGCGCGTTGGGGGCGACCGTGAGAGTCGTGGAGCCGACGGTGCGCATAACGGAGGTGCGCGCGTTGGTGAGCGAGTCGTCCTTGACGGCCAGCCCGTAGGTGATGCCGTTTTCTCCGTTCGCCTGGGTCAGGCGCACGTCGAGGTGTCCGCGCGCGATCTCAACAGGGTCGCTCAGGAGGGACGAGGCCGGGGTCGGGTTCTCGTGGCCACCGCCGTTATCCGGCGTGGGCGTCGGCGCGGGTTCGGGGGTCGGTTCCGGCGCAGGCGCGGGTTCCGGTTCTTCGGGGGCGGCGACGCCGTCACGCATTGTCAGCATGGCGGTGAGTCCCACGTGGTCGCCAACGGTGACGTCGGAGGCATCAGCGACGGTCATGACCGCGTCGGAGAGGGGGTGGGGGCGCAGAATGACGCGCACGTACATGGGGTCGGACTGGCACACGCCGAGGTCCTGGGTCTTCGTGTCCATGCCTCCCGCACCCAGGGTGCCTTCCATGGAGCACCAGGGGCTGAAATCCCACTTGGATTCGAGGAACTCGATCTTGTAGGTGGCGCGCAGGGTTGGGTCGTTCGCACGCACCGTCGCTGTGTATTGATCGGTCGTGCCGGGCTTGAGGTCGTAGGAGACGTCGACGCGGCGCGAGGAGAGTGGGAGGTGGTCGGGGTTCCACACGGGCGCTGGGTCCGGGTTGGAGTCGACGAGGATCGTGTCGGTGATGCCGACGGTGACTGGTTCAGTGTCCTTCTGGGAGTACTGCACGACCTGCGAGATCCAGCGCGACGATCCGGAATCGCCGGGAATGTAGATCGCCTGGACGGCGGCAGCGTCCTCTCCGAGCAGCTCGGAGACGGTTGCTCGACCGCCCTCGACGGCAACCTCGGTGAGGAAGTAGCCGTTGACGGTGATCCACGCACGCCCGGAGTCGGTGGGAACGCCCGTGTCGATCGTGATGTCGGTGAGGAAGTTGTCGCCGGGGTGGGCGCGCTCGGCGTGGTGGGACAGGGTCAGCGTGGGCTGGGCCTCGGTGCCGTCACCGCGCTCGGCGCGCGCGGCGTTGTAGGCGGCCTCGATGTCCTTGATGGTGCCATCGGCGGGGTTCTCACCGCCGACCTGCCAGACCAGCGGCGTAATCGGCGAGGAGTAGATGGCGGTCCCGTCGGCGCTGCGCGCGGTCATCTTGTAGTTTGCGACGTATCGACCGGGCTGCGTGAAGGTCGTATACATGTGCGAGTGACGCGGGTTGTAGACGCTGCGGTAGGCCGTGTCGTGGCTGGAGAGGAAACGGTTGACGCTGTCGCCGTTGTCGATGAACATCTCCATGCGCCCGGGGCCGTCAACGCTGATGAGGTCGAGCGTGTAGGTCTCTCCCTCGAACTTGTCGGCGTCGCCGACCTCGCCGGCACCCAGGCCTGCCCAGATGGGGGTATTGCCCGGTCCGGGGTTCTGGGGGGCCGCGTTCAGGACGGCCCCCTCGGAGCCGAGGAACGCCAGATCGGGGCGCTTGGCGGGTATGACCAGCTGCGACTTCGCCTCGTCCTTCTCACTGGTTCCGGTCCACGCCTTGGGGATCCACAGGGCGGTCTTCTCCATCGGTAGGTTGATGGTATTCAGGGAGAAGCTGTTCGTGTCGTCGTGCCAGATGGGGATGGGCGCATCGACGTGCTGCCTGGTGACGATCCAATCCTTGTCCTGGTCGGGTCCAGCCCACGCGGTGGCCGGGGTGAGCGCCAGGAAGAGGGCCAGCGCCGCTGTGCTCACGCGTCGCAGGTATGACATAAGAGTGCCTTTTCTAGCTATGTTATAGATGAGAATCATTATCATTCTATTATGCCTGTCCGACAACTGCGCAACTCCGCGCGTTTCACACCTGTTTCACGCGTGTTTCACGCGCCCACTCCCCCACTCACAGCTAGGCTCGACCCCATGAGATTTGCGACCTGGAACGTCAACTCCATCCGCACGCGCGTCGACCGAGTCATCGCCTTCCTGCAGCGCTCCGACACGGACGTGCTCGCCATGCAGGAAATCAAGTGCCGCCCCGACCAGTTCCCCATCGAACCCTTCGAGAAGGCCGGCTACCACGTCGCCATCCACGGCCTCAACCAGTGGAACGGCGTCGCCGTCGCCTCACGCCTGCCCATCCTCGATATTCAGGACCACTTCCCCACCCAGCCCGCGTTCGGCGAACCGCCCGTCGTCGAAGCCCGCGCGCTTGGCGTCACCATCGACACGACCGACGCCCTTCCTTCGGGGGACGGGCAGGCCTCGTCAATGACGATCTGGAGCCTGTACGTGCCCAACGGCCGCGAACTCACGCACGCGCACTACGCATACAAGCTCCAGTGGCTCGCCAACCTCGCCGAGCAAGGGCGCGACTGGCTGTCCGACCCCGAGGCGCGCATCGCCCTCGTGGGCGACTGGAACGTCGCGCCCCTCGACGAGGACGTGTGGGATATGAGCGTCTTCGAGGGTGCCACACACGTCTCCGCACCCGAACGCGAGGCCTTCGCCGCCTTCGCCGCCGACGGCTGGGTCGAAGTCACGCGAGATCGCGTCACCAACTACACCTACTGGGACTACCAGAAGCTACGCTTCCCCAAAAACCAGGGCATGCGCATCGACTTCGCCTACTGCTCGCCCGCACTCGCGGCCCGCGTGAGCGGCGCGCAGATCGACCGCGACGAGCGCAAGGGAAAGGGCGCGTCCGACCACGTGCCCGTCATCGTCGACGTCGACTAACAGATCAGGGACGAGGCCGGGGCGATGCCTCCGGTACGGATCGAGGCCTGGACATGCACCCAGACCTCGATCCGTACCAATTAGGCGCGCTCGCGCGCAAGAGACAACAACGACGCGTTGAGGGCCGACCAGTTGTCGTGATGCCACTGCCCGAAGGGCTCAGCACCCACGAAAGCGGCGCTGGCCCCGAGGTCGCGGTCCGCCCACACGAAAGAACCAGACTGCCCGAAGTGCCCAATCGTGCGCGCCGACGCGTCGGGCGCAGTCCAGTGCGGAGCCTTCTCGCCACGAATTTCCAGGCCGAGGCCCCACGGACAGGGCGTGAAACGCCCATAGCCGGGCACGACGCCGGCGAGCGCCGGAAACTGTGAGAGTCCCGCGAGGGCGGCCAGCGGCGCGCTCACCAGAGTCGGACGGGCGAGCTCAGCACCGAAAAGGCTCACGTCGGCGGCGCTCGCAACACCCGCATGAGCGGGACTACCCGGGATGTCCGCGGAACCCATTCCAAGCGGGTCAAACACCGTCTGGCGCACCCACTGAGCGACCCCCATTCCACTCGCCTCAGCCACGACCTCGCCGAGGATATCGAAGCCCTCGTTGGAGTAGATGCGGCGCTTGCCGGGAGCGGCGACAGGACGCCTCCCCTCGAAGGGCAGGCCCGAGGCATGGGCGAGCAGGTGGCGAACCGTGGCCCCCTCAGGACCCGCAGGATCATCGAGGGAGATCAGGCCTCGTTCGACCGCGACCAGCACCGACCACGCGACAATCGGCTTGGTGACAGACGCGAGCGGGAACGCGCGATCAACATCGCCGTGCGAGTAGACGACGTCGCCCCCGACGCGAAGGACGAGGGCGACATCGAAAGAAGGTAGCGGGCTGATCACGCGGTAGTGGCTTCCGGAGCCGCGGCTACAGCGGCGGCTTCTGCTGCCGCCGTGGTCTTCTCGCTGATCTTGCGCAGCGTGCGGGCATAGACTTCCGCGACTTCCTCGGGCACGGAGGCACCGAGCTGGAGGACGTAGTGCGCCGGCAGGTGCAGGAGCTGCACACACACGGCCAAGAAGTCCGCGACGAACTCGCGAGCGTCGATGGGTTCGTCGTTGTAACGAGCCGACACGACGGAGCCATACCAGTAGCGGATCAGGATCTTTGCCAGGGTGCGAGGAGTCGTACCGATGTCGGCGCCCTCATCCTCGACGAAAGCGGTGATCATCGAGGTGAGAGCTTCCTCCATCTGCTGCGTACGGTACTTGTAGTGCGCGTGCGCAGGATGAGTCTCCGACGAAGACTCCGCCCACAGGACGCAGTCCAGGGCGATGGCCGCATCCGCGCCGGGCTTCATGGCGAAACGCATCTCCCCGACGGCCCAGTCAACGAACGAACCGGCGGTGATGCCGCCCTCGTCGAATCCGCCTTCCGCTTCCTCGTTAATGGAGACGTCGAAGAGGGCGTTCATCTCCTCGTGCCGCTGGATCGCGCTGCGCAGGATCGCTTCCTTGGAGGGGAAGTGATAGACGACGGCGGGGTGGGAAATACCGACTCGACGACCGAGGTCGCGCAGAGAGAAGCCGTTGTAGCCTCGCTCCGCGATCAGAACCATCGCTGCCGAGAGGATGGATTCACGCGTCGCCTGTCCAACGGAATAGGCTCCACGGGCCTTCCTCTGCGTTGTCATATCATCTCCTGCTGTTGCGGACATCACATACTGCGAGTCCGAAATACACACTGGTATTCAGTGTAGCGCGCAATCTCAGGGTTTATCAACATTCATGACAAGCCCGTCAAAGGTTGCGTTAATGTCAACTGTCACGTTCTGCCCATCCTGCACATCCCCTGCAAGCAGGAGAACAGCCAGTCGATCGCCGATTTCGCGCTGAATTAAGCGGCGTAGCGGGCGCGCCCCAAAGGCAGGATCATACCCCACGCGCGTGAGCCAACCGCGCGCCGCTTCACTAACTGTCAAGTTGATACGCCTATCACGCAGGCGGGACTGAAGTGCAGCAACCAGCAGGTCAACAATCTCACCCAGGTTTTCGCGGGTCAGAGCGTCAAACATGACAGTTTCGTCCAACCTATTGAGGAACTCTGGCCGGAAACTCGACCGGACGACAGACATGACTGCATCCCGTTTTTCCTCGGTCGTCAAGTCTTGGTTCACCAGGAACTGTGATCCCAAGTTAGACGTGAGAATTAAAATGGTATTGCGGAAGTCAACAGTCCGACCCTGGCCATCAGTGAGACGCCCGTCATCCAAAACCTGCAAAAGGATGTCGAAAATCTCAGGGTCAGCTTTCTCAACTTCATCGAGCAAGACCACAGAATATGGCCGACGACGCACCGCTTCAGTCAGCTGACCACCCTGCTCGTAGCCGACGTACCCCGGAGGGGCACCGACCAGGCGGGCAACCGAATGCTTCTCGGAGTACTCCGACATGTCGATGCGCACGATTGCACGCTCATCGTCGAAGAGGAACTCCGCGAGCGACTTAGCCAGCTCGGTCTTACCCACACCCGTGGGTCCCAGGAACAGGAAGGAACCAGTCGGACGATTCGGATCCGACAGCCCCGCACGCGAGCGCCGAACAGCGTCAGACACCGCACGCACGGCATCCTTCTGCCCGATGAGCCGCTTACCCAACTCGGTTTCCATGTGCAGGAGTTTGTCCGTCTCAGTTTGAAGGAGCTTACCCGTGGGAATTCCGGTCCACGCCTCGATCACCTCTGCGATCTCTGCGGGACCGACCTTCTCCGCAATCATCGGCTCTTCATCGCCCTGAGCTTCCTGATCCTCAGCCTGAGCCTCGGCCTCGGCAATCTGACGCTCAACGGAGGGAATCTCGCCGTTCTGCAGACGACCCGCTTCCTCCCAGCGCCCCTCGCGAACCGCCAGTTCAAGCTGGGTACGCAGCGTATCCAACTGGACGCGCAGGTCACCAACACGGTTGTGCCCAGCCTTCTCAGCCTCCCAGCGCGCAGTGAGGGCGCGCAGGTTCTCCTCACGGTCCGCCAAGTCAGCACGCAGCTTGCTCAGGCGATCCTGGGTGGCCTCGTCGAGGCCCTCCGGGTCGGACTCGGTCAGATAGGACTCCTCCATGCGGAGGCGATCCACGCTGCGGCGCAGCTCATCGATCTCAACCGGCGAGGAGTCCAGCTCCATGCGCAGGCGAGATGCGGCCTCGTCAATCAAGTCGATCGCCTTATCAGGAAGCTGACGTCCCGTGATGTAGCGGTTCGACAGGGTCGCCGCGGCGACGAGCGCACCGTCGGAGATGGTCACCTTGTGGTGAGCCTCGTACTTCGGGGCGATGCCGCGCAGAATGGCGACAGTATCCTCAACCGAGGGTTCACCGACGAACACCTGCTGGAAGCGGCGCTCAAGCGCCGGGTCCTTTTCGATGTTCTCGCGGTACTCGTCGAGGGTCGTCGCACCGACCATGCGCAGCTCGCCGCGGGCGAGCATGGGCTTGAGCATATTGCCCGCGTCCATTGCGCCCTCGGAACCGCCGCCCGCGCCCACGACCGTGTGCAGCTCGTCAATGAAGGTAATGATCTGCCCGTCCGAGCGGGAGATCTCGGCCAGGACCGCCTTGAGGCGCTCCTCGAACTCGCCGCGATACTTCGCACCGGCGACCATCGACGACACGTCGAGGGACACCAGGCGCTTGTCGCGTAGGGACTCCGGGACGTCGCCCGCGACGATGCGCTGGGCGAGGCCTTCGACGACGGCGGTCTTACCGACGCCGGGTTCACCGATCAGGACGGGGTTGTTCTTCGTACGCCGGGACAGGACCTGGACGACGCGACGAATCTCGTTGTCGCGCCCAATGACAGGATCAAGCTTGCCTTCGCGCGCCACCTCGGTCAGGTCCCGACCGTACTTGGACAGAGCCTCGAACGACCCCTCGGGGTCGGGCGAGGTGATCGGGTCAGGACGCAGCTGGGCGAGCGCCTGCGTCAGGGCCTCAGCCGTCGCACCACCGGCGGTGAGAATACGCCCCGCCTCGGTATCGGACGCTGCCAGAGCGATGAGCAGGTGCTCGGTCGAAATGTACTGGTCTCCCGCGCTCTCGGCGCGCTCCCCCGCATCCTGAACAGCGGCGAGCAGCGCGCGCGAGGCCTGAGCGGAACCCGCGGATGCCCCCTGAGTACTGGGTAGCGCCACCAGTGCGTTACGGGTGCGTGCGCCGATTGCGCGCGCGTCCGCCCCCACTGCCCCGAGCAGGGACAGGGCAATACCGTCACGCTGCTCAATAAGGGACTGCAGCAGGTGAATGGGTTCAACCTGCGGGTTTCCAGCCGCCGACGCGGCCTGGAGCGCGGAGGCGATGGCCTCCTGCGCCTTCGTTGTCATCTCACGTGCCATGAGATCGTTCCTCCAAATGGTTCATTCGTCTCGCATCGACGGTTGTCGACGCATCTGGTAGACATAACGAACCCGAAGTTGAGTCTATTCCACTCAACTTCAAAATGGGAACATAAGGGACAGGCGAGGCCGGAGTCAGTTCTCCGGAAGCCAGGTAGGACCGTCGAATCCGCGCTGATGACCACCCGAGGGACCAGGTCCCTCAGCATCCTCAATACTGTAACGATCCACGAGCGCACGGAAGAGCTGCAGCGTCGTCGCCAGCGCGCACATGACCTGCTGGATCAGCTGCGCATCCGTTGCGCCGTACTCGTAGTCGCCATTCACCTCGGCGACGACACGATCCCCCTCGAGCTGCTCCGCGACGTAAGCCTTGGGCCACAGGAACTCCCCATGCCACGCCTGCAGGAAATCACGCAGATCCTCCCCATATTCAAGGGGGACCAACTGCTTCATAAACGCAACAATCGAAAGCACCTCGCGCGAGTCGCCGAGGAAGCGGAAGCAGAACAGGTGTCCCTCCCACAGGCCGCACAGGTCTCCATCGTTGTCGATACGCCAGGCCCATCCCTCAGAATCAAAGAGGAGCCCCAGGCGCTCCTGCGTAATAGGACGGACCATATCGAAACGATTGGCCTCAAACTCCGAGTTACCCGTGGCGATTCCTTCCGCCGACGTTGCTTTACTACCCTCCCATTGTCCCATATCAGAGCGGTTATCGTCCGCCGATTCGGCGCGGCGAGGCGTTTCCTCGCCGTCGGTTCCGCCGTCGGCATCCGCCCGCCATAGCCAGCCCATGATGACTCCCCTACTCGTATCCGTCGTTCGTGACGCGCCACTGCGTCCGTACCCCGGGGGTGTGAGCGCGTCGGCCACCCCTCTGTGCGTTTGACATGTGCACAACCATCGGCCGCCTCCTCCGCTCACTACATCGTGCCATCAGCGTGTGTATCACTACACTCTCACAGTAGCGCAGAATCGGCGAAATACCAATGGCCGCAAGGCCTAGATACCACCGCAACCACGTCACGAATGAACGCCACACAGCCATCACCGCAGCTCATCCGAGAGGTGCTGACAACCCAGAACCTATTTGTCTATTCAGTCACATTTGCTTCCTTCTCTTGCGCGATGCAGAGTTTTCAGCTATTTGCATCATTCTGCATGCCGTCCAAGGAGTCCGGCAGCACTCCCTCAGCGTCCCGAGAGACCGACATCATTGCCTTGGGAGCGCCCTTCACCCCGTGGTTCTGCACTGCCCCCGGCGTCGGCGCACCGTAAATCGACATCGGCAGCTTGGGCAGCGGCAAGGTCCACGCGGTGCGCGCAACCAACCAGCGCAGGAGACGCTCAGCGGGACCACGCGTACGTCCCATCGCGTCGGAGATAACGCACCCGACTCCAATGAGCGCCCACACGGCGAGTGCAATGAGGGCGGAGACCGCCACGCCCACGGAGCGTACGCCCACAGCTCCGAGCACCAGGAACAGCACGGCAAAGACGAGCGTCTGAGCCAGGTACGCAGTCATCGACCGGCGGCCAATCGCGCTCAAGAACGAGCGGAACGCACCCAACTCCTCGAACGACGCCGCGCTCTGCGCGAACTCCGCCGAGGCCTCGTGAGGACCCCCGCCCAGGAGAGCAAGGAGCGCCAACCAGCCACACGCCCCAGCGACACCCGACGCGTGAAAAAGGGGGAACGTCCAACCCGAGCCACCCACATGCGCCCAGTCCAACTGGCCGAGCACGTAGGGCAGCGCACCCAGCGCCCCCGCCAGGAGACCACCACCAGCAATCGCGACGAGCGCACCGCGATGGCCGCTCGGATCCTGCAGCGCCCCCCAACGCTCAACCCCCACCCCGAGCATCACGCAGGGCACGACCAGGGTGGTTAGCACCGTGAAAGGCGTGGACACAAGCCACCCGGCCAGATTCCACAGAGGCGTCGTCGCCTCCAGCGTCGCCTGCGCGTGATACTCCAGCGTCATCGGACGGGCACCCATCTCCGCCGCGCCCGACGACAGAAGAAGGAGACTCAGCGACGCACCCGTCACCCCGATGATCACGCGCAGCCACACGCGCCTCATCACAATAACCTCCGCGAAGATCACCGCCACCAGACCGTAGGTCCCAATAATGTCTCCCTGGAAAATGACACTATGCACAGCGCCAAACGCCAGCATCCACCATCCACGGCGCCGGATCAAACGCGATGCCGCGCGACGAGCGCGACGCTCCACGTCCTCGTCAAAAAACTGCCACTGCAGGGGAATCCACCCGGCGCTGAGTTCGGCGGGCAGAGCCTCACGAGCGACGCGACGCTCACGCTCGATCGTGCGTTTGGCCATGATCGCCATCCCAAAACCAAAGAGAATCGAAAACAATGGATAGGCGCGGCGGTCGACGAACAGCGCTCGCAGCAGGAACCACCACTGATCCACCCCGCTCATTGCATCGAGCGCCACCTGCCCCGGCGCGGGATAGTCCGGGAAGAAGCGAACCCAGAATGGCACGTTCGCCAAAGCAATCAGGGCCAGCATAAAGCCGCGGGCGACGTCAGGGGCGGGGAAACGCACCCGGCGCTCGCCAGTGAAAGACAGGGTGGACACGAGAGTTCCTTTCGTGGGAGACGCGTAGCCAGACAGACAGAGAGGGGCGAGGCCGGAGACGCCTCCGAGGCTCGCCCCTCTCAGGGTGGCGGGTCAGCGCATGGCCGCCATCATGGCTTCCTGCGCAAGACGGCGACGCTTGCCGTTCACCTTCACGAGGAGCACGACGCCAACAATCATGACGATGAGACCGCCGACGCCGACGACGGTTCCCCAGATGAGGGGCACGACGATCGCCTTGTTCGCCAGCTGCTCCGCGGAACCGTTAAAACCGGCGACTTCCGCGCCGGGGGTCAGACCCTGGCACTGAATCTTGTAGGTGCCTGCCGACAGATCCGACCCCGAGAAGAGGGTGTTGCTGCCCTCGTAGGGATTGAGCGCATAACTCTTGTTATTGGAGTCAACGAGCGCACACGAGGAGGCGCTCCCGTCACCGATCATCACCGAATAACTGCCCTTATCCGTCACAGTGACGCTCGCGCCGTTCCCCAGCGCTCTACCGTTCGACAAGTCCTCCACGCTCGACGTCAAACCAATAGCCATCGTCGCGAAGAACGCGATGGGCGCGATCAAGACCATCATCACAATGCCGAGAACGAGGGCAACGATGCCCGACGCGCGACTGGGCATCGGAGGCATGACCACCGGAGTAGGGGCGACATATCCGCCGCCTGCATAGCCCTGCGGACCTCCACCCGGGTAGCCTTGCGGGACTCCACCCGTGTTTTCACCATACTGAGGCCAGGGCGTGCTCTGGCCGCCCGAAGAACCGTAGGGGGGATATGACATGTGCGTGCCTTCCTGGTGGGAATTTTGCTTAAGCATAACAACGCTGCACGCGCGCTGAATAGCGTTTCACCGCGAATGGGACGGCGCACGCGATCCTACAGCGCACCGCCCCGGACGGTATACCGAGAGAAGGCGCAGAAAAGGGGCGAGGCCGGAACTACTCCAGCCTCGCCCCTGACAGGATTCGCGTCAGCGCACAGCCGCCATCATGGCTTCCTGCATGATGCGGCGACGCTTGCCGTTCACCTTCACGAGGAGCACAACGCCGATGATCGTGACGACAAGACCGGCAACACCAACGACTGTTCCCCACACGAACGGCATGACGAAGGCCTGCGTCATGACCTCCGGCGAGGCATTAAAGGCAACGACTGTCGCGTTGCTGGCGATGCGTTCACACTGCAGCTTGTACTGGCCTGCAGGAATACCTGAGGCAGTGTAGACGCCCTCGTTATCCTTATAGGGGGTGAGTTGGTACAGCGTGCCACCCGCATCCATGAGGAAGCATTCGGGGTCAGCGCCGTCGGCGGTAACCGTGAATTTGCCATCCGCAGTCACGGTCACAATGCTGCCGTTGGCCGTCGTACCGCCCTTGACGGCATTGCCCTCGGTCTTGGTGACACCCGCGATCATTATTCCAAAGAAAACAATCGGGGCGACCACAACCATTAACAGGATGCCAATGACAAGCGTCGTAATGCTGGGCGCGCGACCGGGCAGCTTCGGCATTGCCGTCGGGGCAGGCGCACCGTACGCACCTCCCGGGTATGCCTGCGGCGCGTTCTGCGGGTTCGGATTTCCAACGGAGGGGTTCGACATGGTATCGCCTTTCTGATGGGGTTTGTCGCCAAGCATACAAGACTCTGCACTCACTTTGTCGACAAAAGGCGCGTCGCCGACCCCGGGTGGGATCGACGACGGATGGACGAGGCCGTGGCTACGTCCGGAATCGCGGGTGTCGGCGCGCGTCAGGGCAGCTGGACGCCGCTCAGGCGCTCCGCGCGCAGCTGCGCAACGCCGGGAACCTCGAGGGGCGGCAGCGACATGCCGGTCGCGCGCTGGAGTAGCAGGTCCGCCAACTCGGGGTTACGAGCCAGGGCCGGGCCGTGCATGTAGGTGGCGATGATGGATCCCTGGACGGCACCGTCGTAGGCGACCTCGGCGGGTTCCTGGCCCTGCGGGGTGCCGTTGCCGACGCCGGAGATGACCCGGCCGAGAGGGGCCGCGTCTTCGCCCAGGACGGTTCCACCGCCGTGGTTTTCAAAACCGCTGAGCGGCTGAGTCAATCCCTCAACGAGGGGCACCGTCACCAGCTCGCCGATGGCGCGATGCCCCTGCGGCAGCGTCGTGATGTCCAGAACACCCATGCCGGTCACGCGCGCACCGCGCGCATCCTCATACCAGTGACCGAGAACCTGCAGGGAGGCACAGATCGCCAGGAGCGGGCGGCCGGCGTCGAGGGCGCGCGCCAAGCCTGAGGTACCACGGAACTTGTCGGCCGCCAGCGCCTGGGCGGTGTCTTCTCCCCCGCCCAGGGTGTAGATGTCGAGGCTATCGGGGATTTCCTCGGTCAGACCCACGTGGACGACCTCGGCGTCAATGCCGCGCCTGCGGGCGCGTTCGGCCAGGATCAGGGCGTTGCCCGTGTCCCCGTAGGTGCCCAAAACCTCGGGCATGAGAACACCGATTCGCAGTGTGGAAGCGCTCACCGCTTGCCTTCCTTTCGGTCGAGCAGGACCTTGAAGTCGCGCATTGCCGTGTAGTTGAGGAGGACCTCGACACGCCCCGGCTCGCACGCGGCCAGGGCATCCATGGGCAGGGGTGCGAGGTCGCAGTGGATGCCAGCGTATTCGAGGCGTACGGCCAGGTCGGCGCCTCGCTCGCCGCAGGCGATGACGCGCCTGCCGGGCTGGTTGACGCGAGAGAAGTCGACGTCCCACAGCCACGAGAGGTCTTGCCCATCGGGAACCTGCCCGTTGACGCCGATGACGACCTGGTCGACGCGCGGGTCAACCATCGTCATGGCTTCCTGCCAGCCGGCGGGGTTCTTCGCGAGCATCATGCGGGCGCGGCGCCCGTTGACGTCGTGGACGGAGTAGCGCCCCGCGACCTCGGTGACGGAGCTGACGGCTGTCGCCGCGGCCTCGGGCGTAATACCCATGGCGACGGCGGCGGCAACGGCCTGCGCGGCGTTGCCGAGGTTGGCGCGGCCGGGCAGCTTGAGTTCGAGTCGCACGGCGACGTCGCCTGGGCCGTGCAGGAGGGCACGCGGACCCTCGGGGGCCAGGTCGACGTCTGTCAGCCACCAGTGGGGCTGTGGGCGACTCTGCAGTGCGGGGAGTTCCTCGCCCTCGAAGGCAGGGATCAGGTGCCAGTCATCGCCACTGCGCACGACGCGGCCGCCACGCGGGTAGGCCGCAGAGTCTCCGCCCCATCCGGCACCGGCGGCAACCCACACGACGTTCGGGTTGTCGGCGGCGGCGGAGACGATCAGCGGATCGTCACAGTTGGCAACAACGACGGCATTCGGGTGAGCGGACGCACCCTCACGCAGACGCTTTTCGACCGAACCGATCTCGCCGACGCGGTCGAGCTGGTCGCGCGAGAGGTTGAGGTACACGAAGACGTCGGGGTGAACGTCCGCGGCGACCGCAGGCACATGCATCTCGTCGACCTCGAGGGCAGCGCGAGTCGCGTTCTTTCCCTGCATGAGGGCGGTGATGACGCCGGAGGTCATGTTGTCACCGTTGATATTGGAGGCGACGGGCCCGGCGCTCTCCAGGGCGGCGCGTACCATGCGCGTCGTCGTGGATTTGCCGTTCGTGCCGGTAACGATGACCGAGGAGAAGGGTGCGGCCAGTTCGGCCAGGAACTGCGGGGAGATGCGCAGGGCGACCTCTCCGCCAATCATGCCTCCGGATCCTCGGCCGAGGGCCCGGGAGGTGAAGCGGGCGGCAGCGCCGGCCACGTTGGCCACGCGCGAGCGCACCGACAGGTGATGCGGTGAATTCGTCATGGCCCAAGGTTAGCGCCTGCGGGGCCATGCTCGCGTCGGCGGAGCGCTCCGCGATCTCCTCACGGACGAGGCCGGGGCCGGGTTGGGCTGTACACCGTCCCACGCGACACGCCGAGAACACATCACCAGCATCAAAAGTGCTGAATACCATACCAACGTTACCCACAACATGTCGGTGTGATCGCATCAATACGACTCAACGGTCAATACGGAGAGTCCACCCCGCCGCTTCTGCGACATTCTCGCTTCACAATCTGCGTATTTTCAATGAAAAGCTCGATTCAAATACAAAGCCGCAGGTCAGCGCCCATTTCACAAAAATGTTGCCGATGAGACGCACGCTCATTTCGGACGGCCTGCACGTTCGTGCGAAGTGCGCACATCACCGCTGATCGAGTACCCAAACCAGCCGTGACCTGGTAAAACTATTCTCAGCAGGCGAGAGCCTGTCGCCTGTTCCAGGCTTCGGTCAGGGATCCTGTGTGCCCCCGGATCCTTGATCGAATTAGGCTGCGGGACTCATCCGTTGGATGGGTCCCGCAGCTCCTTTTTGTCTCCCGGCGACGCGCTGACCCATCCTGGACGCTATCGGGCCGCCATAACAACCGGGCCACGCACCCCAACCGACGCAGTTCGAGCGGAGGGACCCACAGCATACACGCGGGCCTGCTCGTGCGAGTCCGAGTCCTGCATCCCGCACGTGGGCCTCCTATTCCGCACGTGGGCATGGCCGCCCACACTCGGAATAGCGGGTTAGCGTGCGGAATAGCGGGTTAGCGTGCGGAATAGCGGGTTAGCGTGCGGGGAGAAGCCGGAGGCACCCAGAACACGGGCAAGACTCTCCGATACGCTGTGCCGCCCCGACGCAGCAGCATCGAGGCGGCGCACGTACGTCGACCAGCAGGCACGCCACCGTATCAGCGGGAAATAATCGTTCCCTCGATGACAGATCGCACGCTCGAAGACGGTCCCGGCAGCGCGTGGCGTGTCGGAGTCCCAGAGGAAGCCAGGGACGCGAGCGCACGCATCGGATCCCACACGGTGAGCGATCCGCCGGAAGCGGCCGCGGGCTTCGAGGAACGATCCCATGGACGCTGGCCTCGTCGCATCGGCATGACTTGGCCATCTGCGGAAGCCGCGAACACGCGGTTGCGGCGCGCCTCGGAGGCAGCGACGGCGTCGCGCAGGGCATCACGTTCGGCTTCGAGAGCTTCGACGCGTCGCTCGAGTTCAAGGATCCGACGGATGCCAGCGAGGTTGATGCCCTCTTCCTGACTCATGCGCTGCACGTCACGCAGGCGTTGCACGTCGCGTTTCGTGTAGCGCCGCCCTCGTCCCTTCGTGCGGGCGGGGATGACCAGGCCCAGACGGTCGTATTGCCGCAGGGTTTGGGGGTGCATCCCCGCCAGCTCGGCCGCAACCGAGATGACGAAGGTGATCGGCTCGTCCGGGCCGGTCGTCGCCATGAATTACTCCTCAGCCGCCTTCGCCAGCGATGCTCGCACGTCGAGGTCACCCTCGGCCTTCGCCATGTCTTTCACGAGCTTCTTGAGTTCGCGGCTGGGCTTCTCGGGAACCTGGATGGACAGACGAGCGATAAGGTCACCCGTCGCCTTCGAGGTCTTCACTCCCTCGCCGCGCACGCGGATTTCCGCGCCCGAGGAGGAACCCGCAGGCACCTTGACCGTGGCCGTGTTGCCGTCGATCATGGGCACGTCGATGGTGGCACCGAGGATGGCCTCGGAGACTGTCACCGGCAGTGTCATGACCAGGTCGTTGCCCTCGCGCGAGTACACGGGGTGGGGTTTGACCGTCACGGCAACCTCGAGGTCGCCGACGGGACCGCCGTGCATACCCGGCTTGCCATGCCCCTTGACGCGGACCTTCTGACCGTCCTTGATGCCCGCAGGGATGCGGACCTTGATCGGGGAGCCGCCGACCTTGATGGTCAAGGTCGCACCGTTGAGGGCCTGCCGGAAGGAGATGGACAGCTTCGCGCGCACCGTCCCGCCCTTTTCGGGCGTGGGCGCCGCCTGCTGGGCATGGCCGCCGGCACCGAAGGGCGAGCCGTAAGGGTCGCCCCCAAATCGCGTGCTCGCGCCGCCGCCCCCTCCGAAGAGGCCGGAGAGGATGTCCTCGAAACCAGCGCCGCCGCCGGGCATGCCGGAGGTCTGGAAGCGTACGTTATGGCCGCCGCCGCCAAAACCGCCGCCGTTGAAGCTACCGAAGAGGTCCTCGAAACCTCCCGTGCCGCCCGATCCGGCGGAGAAGCGTGCTCCGCCGCCGGCCATCGCGCGAATCGCGTCGTAGCGCTTGCGATCCTCATCGTTGGACAGGACCGCGTATGCCTCACCAATTTCCTTGAACTTGGCTTCGGCTGTCTTGTCGCCCGGGTTCTGATCCGGGTGCCACTTGCGTGCCAGCTTGCGGTAGGCCTTCGTAATGGTCTTCTTGTCCGCTGTCTTATCAACTCCCAGGACCTTGTAGAAATCCTTCGAGAACCAATCCTGTTCACTCACGCGCGTTTCACCTCACTTTCAGTCACGAGCGTGTTGTTGCTGTTATTCAGGGTTATTCACCAGCACCTTCGCGGCGCGCACGACGCGTTCGCCGCGGCGGTAGCCGCTGGTGAGGACCTGCCCGATGACGGGGTGATCAACGTCAGCGCTGGTGGTGGCCATGAGGGCGTCGTGCAGGTTCGGGTCGAAGTCCTCACCTGCGGCACCGTAGCGTTCCAGTTCGAAGCGTGTCTTGAGGGTGTCCTCGAGCTTCGTGGCGATGGACGCAAAGGGACCATCCTCCAGGTCACCGTGTGCGCGGGCGGCGGCGATGTCGTCGAGGACGCTGATAAGCGCGTCGATGACCTCATCCTGGCCCGCGGTCTTATGGCCGGGAATGGCTTCCTTGGAGCGGCGCACGTAGTTGGCGTACTCCTGGCCCTGGTTGTACAGCTCGGCGTTGACGCGGGCCAGCTGGTCCTCGACGCTCGCGATGCGTTCGAGAGCCTTGGCGAGGTCGGAGTCCTCGACCTGTTCCTCGAAGGCGCTCATGTCGTCGGCAGGGGCCTCGGACGAGGCCTGGGCGGCGTCATCCGAACCGGGCGCGGTCTCGTTGTTCTCGGGTGTGTGGGCCGTCTGGTCGGCCGGGGCCGACTCGTTGGAGTCGGCCCCGGCGACGTTGGCGTCTTCGTTAGGCACCGAGAAACCGTTGGTTTCCTCGATGCTCACTTGTCGTCCTCGTCAACGATCTCAGCGTCCACGACGTCGTCCTGGGCAGGAGCTGCCTGCGCGGCGGCCTCGTCGGCCTGCTGCTTGGCGTAGATCTCCTGGCCGATCTTCATGCCGGACTCGGACAGGGTCGCCATTGCGGTCTTCACGGCCTCGATGTCATCACCCTTGAGGGCTTCCTTGACGGCGTCGACATCCTTCTGAACGGCCTCGCGGGTCGCCTCAGAGATCTTGTCGGCCTCGTCCTTGAGCAGCTTCTCCGTCGAGTAGACGGCCTGCTCAGCCTGGTTGCGGGTGTCGGCCTCCTCGCGGCGCTTCTTGTCCTCAGCGGCGTGCTCTTCGGCCTCGCGCACCATGCGGTCGATGTCCTCCTTGGGCAGGGAGGAACCGCCGGTGATGGTCACCGACTGCTCCTTGCCGGTGCCGCGGTCCTTCGCGGAGACGTGAACGATGCCGTTCGCGTCGATGTCGAAGGTGACCTCAATCTGCGGCACGCCACGGGGAGCCGGGGCAATGCCGGACAGCTCGAAGGTGCCGAGCAGCTTGTTGTCACGGGCGAACTCACGCTCACCCTGGTAGACCTGGATGAGCACGGAGGGCTGTCCGTCCTCGGCGGTGGAGAAGATCTCCGAGGCCTTGGTCGGGATCGCGGTGTTGCGGTCGATGAGCTTGGTCATGACGCCACCCTTGGTCTCGATGCCGAGCGACAGGGGGGTCACGTCGATGAGCAGGACGTCCTTGCGGTCACCCTGGATGACGCCGGCCTGCAGGGCAGCGCCCACGGCGACGACCTCATCGGGGTTGACGCCCTTGTTGGGCTCGCGACCGCCGGTCAGCTCCTTGACGACCTCGGTGACGGCGGGCATACGGGTGGAGCCACCGACGAGAACGACGTGGTCGATCTCGGAGACGGTCACGCCGGCCTCGGCCATGACGTCACGGAAGGGCTTCTTGGTGCGCTCGAGCAGGTCCGCGGTCAGTTCCTCGAACTTGGCGCGCGTGAGGGTCTCATCCAGGTGGATGGGGCCATCGGCGGTCATGGACAGGTACTGCAGCGAGATGTTCGTGGAGGTCGCGGAGGACAGCTCCTTCTTCGCCTGCTCGGCAGCTTCCTTCAGGCGCTGGAGGGCGACCGCGTCCTTGGACAGGTCGGCGCCGGTCTTGGCCTTGACCTGGTCGATCAGCCAGTTGACGATGCGCTGATCCCAGTCGTCGCCGCCCAGGTGGTTGTCACCGGAGGTGGCGCGCACCTGAATGGTGGAGAAGCCGTCGTCATCCTTGCCCACCTCGAGGAGGGACACGTCGAACGTGCCGCCACCGAGGTCGAAGACCAGGATGAGCTCGTCTTCCTTGCCCTTTTCGAGGCCGTAGGCCAGGGCCGCGGCGGTGGGCTCGTTGACGATGCGCTCGACCTTGAGGCCGGCGATCTGTCCGGCGTCCTTGGTGGCCTGACGCTGCGCGTCGTTGAAGTAGGCGGGAACCGTAATGACGGCTTCGGTGACGGGCTCACCCAGGTAGGCCTCGGCGTCCCTCTTCAGCTTCTGGAGGATACGCGCGGAGATTTCCTGCGCGGTGTACTTCTTGCCGTCGATCTCCGTGGTCCAGTCGGTGCCCATGTGGCGCTTGACGGAGGAGATGGTGCGGTCAACGTTGGTGACGGCCTGACGCTTGGCGATCTCGCCAACCAGGACCTCGCCGGTCTTGGAGAAGGCGACGACCGAGGGGGTCGTACGGGCGCCTTCAGCGTTCGGGATGATGGTGGGCTCGCCGCCTTCGAGGACGGCGATAGCGGAGTTGGTGGTGCCGAGGTCGATACCGACTGCACGTGCCATGGTTGTTGTCCTTTCGTTCGCGAGGCCGTCTCCGCTTCGGGAGCGGCTTGCGTTGGTCTGTGTGGTCTATGTGGTGCCGGGAAGCTCCCGACACATCCTTGAGTCTGATGTACTCAACTTTAGGAGCCGGGTTTTTATTCCGCAACCCGTAGCCCTCAAACTTGAGTCTGATGTACTCAACCTTGGAAGCCTGGACTTTATTCCCTGACCGAGGCCCCCTCAGTGTGAGTCACTCAAAACCTGAGTCTGATGTACTCAACTTCCATTTCGCAGATTTATTCCCCTCTCAACAAGCTCACAGCACCCCTGCTCCCTCACGCACTAAAACAAGCACATGAAACCACTTAGCAAGTAACGCGAAAGCCTCACGTAAGGAAACGCAAAGTTAAACAGTGGCACAGCGCACCAATGCTCTGGCAGACTAGAGGCACTCTCACCGCTCGAGAGATCCCGTCAATCAATGGAGACTTGATGCGCATCACAAACCGACTGGCTGGCAGCCTCCTCGCCGGCCTACTGACATTAGGAATGGCAGGTCCCGCCTTGGCAGACACGCCTGCGACCGACGACGCACAGCCCACCACGCCCGCCACCCAGACCACCTACGACGCACGCTACGCGATCCCCGCGGCCGTGCCAGCGTCCAGCGAGGCGAAGGTGGCTCAGTGGCAGGATATGAAGTACGCCATGTTCATCCACTGGGGCGTCTACTCCTCCTACGCAGGCTGGTACAAGGGCCAGAAGCAGGAAGTGGGCTATCCCGAGCAGATTAAGGCGTGGGGTCACCAACAGACCTGGGATCAGAGAATCCCCCTGCAAGGCATCCCTCGCGAGGAGTACCTGGCCACCGCCCAGACCTTCGAAGCCCCCAACTTCGATGCGACCGCATGGTGTCAGCAGGCCAAGGACACCGGTATGAAGATGCTGCTCATCACGTCCAAGCACCACGACGGCTTCGCCATGTGGGACACGGCCACGACCGATTACAACTTCACCAAGCAATCCCCCTCCCACCGCGACCCGATCCTCGAGCTGTCGCAGGCCTGCCAGAAGGTCGGCATCAAGTTCGGTCTCTACTTCTCCAACATCGACTGGGAGAAGCAGCCGGAGGACCCGTGGACGAACGCCAACACGCTCGATGAAGAGGGCTACATGGACTACATCCATGAGCAGCTCAAGGAACTCCTCGGCGGCAAGTACGGCGAGATCACCGAGCTGTGGTACGACATGGGCAAGCCCAACCCCGCCCAGTCCGACCAGCTGCGCGCGTGGGCGCACGAACTCCAGCCAAACATCATGATCAACTCGCGCGTGGGCAACGACCGCGCGGACTTCGAGGTCGGATGGGACAACGAGATGCAGTCCGAGCAGACCCAGGGTCCCTGGGAGTCGGCTGTCTCGATCTTCCACAAGACCTGGGGCTACGCCAACTGGGACGACGCTGCCCCCACCTACAAGGACACCGGCTACCCGGACTACACCGAGGAAGACTGGGATCACATCCAGCAGGTCGACAACACGACGGCCCTGCGTAAGGCCCCGGGCGGTGCCCACACGAAGACCACCGAGATCGTGGGCAACATGTTCTCAACCGTGGCCCTGGGCGGCCAGTTCCTCTTCAACGTCGGCCCGAAGTTCGACGGCTCCTACGATCCGTGGGATGCCTCGGTCCTGAAGGGCATCGGCGACTGGAACCGCGCACACCCGGGTATCCTGGGCAACTCGCGCCCAACCCACTTCCCCATCGAAACCTGGGGCAAGACCATGGTCGATGACTCCCACATCTATCTGGGCATCGAAAAGTGGCCGACCGATGGCACGGTCACGCTGCGCGGTGCCGGCACCAACGACATCACCTCGGTGAAGCTGGACGGCTCCGACGCGCCCCTCACCTACACGGTCGAGGGCAACGACCTCGTCATCACGCTGCCCGCGCAGCCCGACGAGATCCTCCCCGTTGTCACGGTCACCACGAAGGGCGCTCCCACCTATGTGCCCACCGGCCTGACCACCATCGGCGAGCAGACGACTACGATCCCCGCCACCGGCCTCGAAAAGTTCAAGGCCCCCACCCCCAAGACCGGCGAAACCAGCTTCACGGCCTCCATCACCTCGGGTAACAAGATCGCCTCGGGCGTGCGCATCTCCTTCGACACCGAGGGCTTCACGGACGACTACGCGAAGTACAAGGTGACCGTGGGCGATCAGGAGGTGAAGGGCCTGACCGTCGCCGACCTCAAGGCGGGCGTCGGCCCCTTCACCCTCGGCCAGCACGCCACGGCGCGCGTCACCTTGTCCTACGACAACCCGGCGTACGCGCTCAAGGGCTTCGGCAAGGACGCGACCGTCGCCTCCGTGACCGTCAAGCCCGAGAAACTCTCGACCCCCACTATCACCGTCGCCCCCCAGACCGTCGAGGCTGGCAAGACCGTCACCGTGACGGGCACGGGCTTCGCCCCCTCCTCTCCGGTGAGCCTCACTCTGCACTCCGACCCCGTCGAGGTCGGCACGGCCACCACGGATGACACTGGTTCCTTCACCGCCGAGGTAACGGTTCCCGCCGCCACCGAGGCCGGGGACCACACGGTCGTCGCCGCCGCGGAGTCTCCCGCCGCCGAGGCCTCGACCCCTCTGACGGTCACCGCGACCCCCGCGCCCACCCCCTCCGCCGATCCGAGTACTGAGCCGAGCACCCAACCGAGCGCTGAGCCGAGCACCCAACCCTCGGCTGTCCCCTCGCCAAGTGCCGACCAGGGACGCAAGGGCGGCAAGCGAAGCAAGGGCGGCAAGGGAGGTAAGGGAGGCCTAGCCCGCACGGGTTCCAACGCGCTGATCGCCGGGGCGTTCGCCCTGGCGGCTGCCGGAGTGGGCACGGCATTCATCCGCCGCTCACGCCGCCACGAGGCCTAGGTACCGCGTGGTCATAACCACCACAGGTGGGGGCGGGGCGTACCTGACGGTACGCCCCGCCCCCACTTACACTTGAGGAATGCGCTGCGACCACTTTGACGCCGGGACCTGTCGGTCCTGCTCCCTCCTCCACCAGCCCTACGAGCGCCAGCTCGCCGGCAAGGCGGAGGCCATCGCAGCCACCCTCTCCCACGTCCCAGGAGCGGACGAGATCGCCTGGCTGGCCCCGGCCTCGTCCCCGCAGAAGGGATTTCGCACGAGCGCAAAGCTCGTCGTCGGCGGAACCCGTCGTCGACCCACGCTGGGGATTCTCGGACCCGACCGGCGCGGCATCGACCTGCCCGGCTGCCCCATCCAACACCCAGCAATCAACCGCGCGACGCCCGGCCTCAAGCGCTTCATCCGCTCCCTGGACCTGACGCCCTACGACGTCCCCACCAAGCGCGGGGAGCTCAAAAACATCCTCATCACCGTGGGCGCAGGCGAACAGCTCATGATCCGCTTCGTGCTACGCACGCGCGAGCGCGTCTCCGACATCCGCTCAGCGCTGCCGCTGCTGCGCAACCTCGTGCCCAGCGCCCACGTCGTCACCGCGAACATCCATCCCACGCACGAGGCCATCGTCGAAGGCCCCGATGAGATCATCCTGACGCGCGCACGCACGCTGCCACTGTCCGTGGAGGGCCTCGAGCTGGGGCCTCGCTCCTTCGCGCAGACGAACGCGCACGTCGCCTCCGCCCTGTACGAGCAGGCCGCGCTGTGGGCGTCGCGCCCCTTCGCTGACGGTCGCCTACCCGAAAGCCTGTGGGACCTGTACTGCGGCGTCGGCGGCTTCGCCCTCGCCTGTGCTCGCGCCGGATTCCCGCGCGTCACCGGCGTCGAGGTGTCCTCCGGGGCGATCTCCTCGGCGATCAGCGCCGCGCGCCACGCGGGCCTGTCGCGCAGCGCTGCCACCTTCATCGCGGAGGATGCGACCACGTGGGCGCGCGCCCAGTCGCCCGAGGACATGCCCGACGTGATCGTCGTCAACCCGCCGCGGCGAGGCATCGGGGCCGACCTGGCAACCTACCTGAACGAGTGCGACGCGCCCCGCGTCATCTACTCCTCGTGCAACCCCGCATCGCTGGCCACGGACCTGGCGGCCATGCCCACGCTGCGCCCCGTCGAGGGCCGCCTCTTCGACATGTTCCCGCACACGACCCATGTCGAGACAGTCGTATTGATGTCAAGGGTCAAGGATTAAAAGTGCATAAAACGCCTTGAAAACAAGGGATTCCGATAATATTGCCGGGAACGGCAGCGTTGCCGGAGTCCCTTCTTTATATCCTCTGACAATAGTTGCCACCACTGATTTTTGAGGGTGTGTAACAAGAGAAATACTTTTTGCTCTTGGTGTATGTGCCTTTCTGAGCGGCCTGGGGTGGCAGCCTGGTGCTGCCATTGTTGGACCCCGAGAGGTGCTCACTGCACTGCCGACGAGGCAAGAAGTGTTAACCCCTTGAGTGTTCCGCTCACCCATGCGTCCTTGGGGCAGGGCGAAACCGGACACGGGGCGGAGCAGACTCTCACTGGATTTGCTTGGGAGTTGCTCCCAAGTTGTTAGATGATTATGTTCCATTCATTGACTGAAGAAGGAGAGTGTCATGCTTGACGCGTTGACCATGTCTGACGGTCGCTCCATCCCCGCTCAGGGTTTCGGAGTTTTCCAGATTCCAGCCGAGCAGACTGCTGACGCGGTGGCTCAGGCTATTGAAGTCGGCTACCGCCATATCGATACCGCACAGTCTTACTTCAACGAGGAGGCCGTAGGTGCGGGTATCCGTCGCAGCGGGATCGACCGCAGCGAACTGTTCGTCACCACGAAGGTCTGGTTGGACAACTATGGTGAGGATGCCACCTATGCCAGTGTGAAGGCTTCTCTGGAGAAGCTGGGGCTTGAATATGTGGATTTGATGCTGCTGCATCAGCCGTTCAATGATGTTTACGGTTCCTGGCGGGCCCTGGAGCAAGCCCAGGCGGATGGGCTGATTCACTCCATCGGGGTCTCTAACTTCACTCCAGCTCGCCTGCACGATCTGGGTTCGTTCAACACCGTCTATCCGGTGGTTAACCAGATTGAGATTAACCCCTTCCATCAGCAGGTAGAGCGGGTTGCTGAGCTGCAAAAGCTCGGAGTTACCGTTGAAGCGTGGGCGCCCTTTGGTGAAGGCCGCTCAGGCTTGTTCGACAATCCAGTGTTGGCTGGTATTGGCCAGCAGTACGGTAAGTCAGTGGCGCAAGTGGTGTTGCGCTGGCTGTATCAGCGTGGGATTGTGGCACTGGCCAAGTCAGTACACACGGAGCGGATGCAGCAGAACTTCGCGATTGATGATTTCGCTCTGACTGAGGCGGATATGGCCGCTATCGCAGGTTTGGACGCCGGGGCGTCATTGTTCTTTGATCACGAGACAATCGGCACGGTGGATTTCTTCACCGATCTGATTGCTCAGCGACGTAACAACAGCTAGGGCACTCATGAGCAGGTTGTATTCAACGAAGGAGGCAGCTGAGGTCAGTGGTGTCGCGGTTGAAACCGTGCGCTACTACTGCAAAATCAATCTAGTCCCCCGAGTAATGCGAGATGAGAACAACTACCGTGTCTTTGACGACCACGACATCGCCTGGCTCAAGGGCCTGCACTGCCTGCGCGAATGCGGCATGGGTATCGAGCAAATGCGCCATTACATGGAACTTTGCCTCCAGGGAGAAGAGAGCATCCCGGAGCGCGAAGTCATGCTGATTGCGCAACGCCAGGTTGTTGAGGACAAAATCGCACTACTTAAGGAGATGCTGGGGTTTATTGATTCGAAGATGGAGTTCTATGCCGGAGTGCGTTCCGGCGAGATTGAATACCAATCGAGTCTGTTGGCCCCAGTGTCATCTGAGACTGCCTGATTAGCCTTCTTCAGAACACTAACCGCAGGTAGGCAGGACGATTCCCAGTCTACATGGATTTCATGCTCCCAAAAACGACCCCACATTCTACTCAAAGGAAGAACGTTCTTATGTCAGGAAACGACAGTGTCCGGTTCACGCCCCAGGAAAAGCCGGTCCTCATTCTGATTCTATTAACGTATTTCATGATCCTGCTGGATTCTTCCATTGTCTTTACTTCCGTACCGGTGATGAAGGCAGATCTTGGTCTTAGTGCTGCCGAAATGTCCTGGGTGCAAGATGCTTACACTCTGGCCTTTGGCGGGGCACTCTTACTGGGCGCACAATTGGGTGAAGTGTGGGGCCGTACCCGTGTTTTCTTGGGCGGTTTGATCGTCTTCGCGGTGGCTTCCCTGATCGTGGGAGCGGCCTCAACCGCTCATACCCTGATCGCTGCACGTGCCCTGCAGGGCCTTGGCGCTGCTGTAGTTGCGCCCACGTCCCTGACGCTCATTACGGCCGTCTTTCATGACACGGTCAAACGGACCCGAGCCACAGCTGCCTACGGCACAATGGCCGGTCTAGGATCCTCTGGCGGCATGCTGATCGGCGGGTTGATCACTACTTTCTTATCTTGGCGGTTCGGGTTCTGGATTAATGTCCCCATCGCGGTGGTAGTACTCGTGCTTGCCGTGCGGTATTTACCTGCTTTACCTTCGCGGCCGGGCCGGTTCGACCTGCTAGGTGCGGTCCTGCTGACCAGTTCCATGTTTCTGATCACCCTAGCCCTAGTGGAACGCAGTGTTCTGCCAGGAATAATTGGGGCGATCATTCTTGTCATGGCAGTCGCATGGGAGCGTAAAGCTTCTGCGCCAATTCTTCCCGAGCACCTGTGGCGCCATCGGGTTCGTGGCCTGACACTAATTGCCCGAGTCCTGTTTGCCGCGTCCCTTTTCGGCATGTACTTCATGACCACACAATACTTTGAGCTCACCCTGGGATACTCTGCCCTGACCGCCGGTTTGCTCATGCTCGTCAATTGCATCCCGCAAGGTGCCACCGGGATGATGGTCAGTTCCCTTGTCACTCGTTTTGGGCTCCGGCGCCTGCTCCTAACTGGACTTGCGAGCACTGCTGCGGGGCTCGGCTTGATCGCCTGGGGCATGCACGGCAACCTCCCAATTCTCCTACTTGGCATGGTCCTCACTGGATTTGGGCAGGGTGCATCCTTTGGCCCAATCACTTCCGTGGGGATCTGGCAAAGCAGCCCCAGCGAGGCGGGAGCTGCTTCCGGCATCGTCAACACCGGCCACCAAATGGGTGCTACCACGGGAGTTGCCGGACTTACCGGTCTTCTCGTGTTTAGTCCGCACTATTCGACGCCATTGACTGTTTCGGCCATCCTCATGGTCGTAGCACTGCTCGTCATGCTCGCCGCAACACGCAAGCTCGAGAACTAATATGGCTCTTCCGAGTTGAGTGTGGGTGACCGGGTGTTGAGCGGGGGTTGCGGGGAGAGCACAAATCCGGCGCACATCGCCGACAACGCCGCCATTTTCGACTTCGTCCTCACGGACGATGAGATGGATCGCATCGCCAAGCTCGACGGCACGAAGTGCTACTACGAGCCTTCCCGGGAGAAGCTCGAGTCCTACGCTGCCGCCAATCTCGACTACGACTCACAGAAGTAAGCCAGCGTTCATGACAAGTTGAAGGATAGGGGCAATCATGATTGCAAGTACAAAGAACGATCTATGAGTAAACCATCGATCTTTGCATCACTCAAGGAAAGGAATGAGACCATGGACTTTCAGAAGGTATCTTTCAAGAACAAGGAGCTGGACCTCAATCTGGCAGGCATCCTCTATACCCCCGACGACCTCGACGTGTCGAAGTCGTACCCGGCCGTCGTGGTGACCGGCCCAATGCTGTCGATCAAGGAGCAGGCTCAAAGCGTGTACGCGAAGCGCCTCGCCGAGCTCGGGTACGTGTCGCTCGTGTTCGACGGGTCTTACTTCGGCGAGAGCGCGGGGACGCCGCGCTACCAGGAGCTTCCCGACGTGAAGGAGAAGGACATCGAGGGGGCCGCGGACTTCCTGGCCTCCATTCCCTATGTCGACGAGAGCCGCATCGGCGGCCTCGGCATCTGCGGATCCGGCTCTTACATGTCCGTGGCGGGAGTGAGGGCGCCCCGCCTCAAGGCCGTCGCGGCGATCGTGCCTGCCATCGCAGACATCTCCAAGTCCGCCATGGCGGGATTCTTCAAGCCCGCGGACGAGGTAGAGGCGGCCAAGGCCGCCTATGAGGCCGGGACCGGCCCCATCGAATATCTGAACTTCATGCCCCGCGCGTTCGACGAGGGTGCGGCGTACTATTACACTTTCCGCGGGAACAGGCGCGGCTGGACGAACAAGGTTGTCGCCTGGAGCCAGCTGGAGCTCGTGAAGTACAACGTCGTCGACATCATGAAGGACATGAAGAAGCCCTATCTCGTCATCACGGGAGAGAACGCATGGAGCCGCGAGGCGTCCACCGAGGTGTTCGATGCCGTGCCCGGAGTCGACAAGGAGATGCACGTCATCCCGGAGGCGGGGCACTTCGACATGTACGACCTGTATCCCTACGTCGACGAGGCGTTCAAGTTCATCGCGCCGTTCTTCGCGAAGAACCTCTAATCAAGCTGAGGCATGCGGCTGGGGCGAGCGATAAGGCGCGCCCCAGCCCTGTTCGAGCCGATCAACTGTCGAGCGAAGTCATCGCGCCTACGACATCGAGGAGGGCCCTCACCTTGTCCGACAGCTCGGGCGAGTGCATGATCCCGAAGGGCACGCGGTAGTCCCACTGCACCAGCTTGCAGGTGAGCAGCGGGTGCACGTCCTTCCAGGGGTCTGTGACCACATGGCACGTGTTCGAGCAATGCCTCGCATATTTCCGCTATTTCGCCCCCGCCAGCGGAAATGCCGGAAGCGGATCGTACTGGGCCGGTGCCGTAGAGCGGCAGGGATTCGGTTCAGACGACTTCCTCATCATCGCCGCCACCGGGACCGAGGACTTCAACGGACGCGCGTTCACGGCGCTAATGGAGGACATGGCGAGAGACCTCGTGTTCCGCGAGGGCTTTGGTGAAGACGGCACCAACCTCATCTTCCGCATAGGAGAGAGCGAGGGCCACGACGGGCATGCGGCGAGCCGCTACATGTACAACGCGATGGCGCTCCTCTGGCACAACTCATGACTTCTTGCCAACGGCACGTCTACGTCGACTGGTTAGAACCCTAGGATTTGAGCAAGCGAACATATCGAGAATTCTGCGCTAGGGCAAGCAGATCTATTATCTGAAGTGAACCCATTCAAGTGAAAGGACGAATCATGTCAGACAAGGCATTCACGGAGCGCGAGTTCATTCCCGTGGTGGGCAACCCCTTCGGGCTCGTCTACAGCGGCGCCATTACCGAGAACGTCGAGGGCGAGGTTAACGTCCACGCCATCAAGTACCCCTACCGCGACTTCTTCGCGGTGGCCAACGTCTACACCCCGGCTGGCTACGACCCGAACGGGAGCTATCCGGCAGTGGTGGTGGCGCATCCCAACGGCGGCATGAAGGACCAGGTGGCGGGCAACTACGCCCAGAAGCTGGCCGAGAACGGTTATATCGCGCTCGCTTTCGACGCGGCCTACCAGGGCGAGAGCGGAGGCGAGCCGAGGAGCACCGACTGGCCCGAGAACCGCGTGGAGGACATCTTCCGCGCCACCGATATCATCATGCAGTTCCCGGGAGTCGACCGCGAGCGCGTGGCGGCGCTCGGCATCTGCGGAGGCGGCGGATACACCTTCAAGGCAGCGCAGACCGACAAGCGCCTCAAGGCCGTGGCGACGTTGTCGCTGTTCAATTCCGGCGAGGTGCGCCGCGAGGGCTTTCGTGGAAGCCAGGTCGACTCCATCCAGGAGCGTCTGGCCGCCGCATGCAAGGCTCGCCAGGACGAGGCCGACGGTAAGGACGCCGCGCTCACTCCCAACATGTGCGAGACCGCAACACCCGAGCAGGCAGACGCCATGCCCTACGACCTCTACCGCGAGGGCTACTACTATTACGGTCGCGACGCGGCGCATGAGGGCAGCACCTTCAGCTACACGGTGTCGAGCCTCATGAAACTCGCCGCATGGGATGCGCGCCAAGGGGCCGAGCTCATCAACGTGCCGCTGCTCATGATGATGGGAAGCCATGCCGATACGGGGTACATGACCATCGACTGCTACGAGGCGGCCGTGAACGCTCCCGTGCGCGAGATCTTCGAGATCCCGGGCGCGACCCACATCCAGACCTATTGGAAGCCGGATTATGTTTCCCAGGCTATGGACAAGCTCGTCGAGTTCTTCGGAAGCAACCTCTAAGGAGTGAGTGACATGAGCATCCTTTTCATCAACGGCGGCGAGAAGGGCGGGAACACCTCCGCCCTTGGACAAAGGCTCCTCGTCGGTCATGATTTCGACCAGATAGATCTCGCAGACCACAAGGTCTACGACCACGGGCAGCACTTCGACGACGACGAGTTCGATCAGGTGTTGGCCCGCTTTAAGCAGGCCGACACCATCGTGCTCGGCTCGCCCGTCTACTGGCATGACCTCTCGGGCATGACCCGCAACCTGCTCGACCGCTTCTACGGCCCCGTGGCCGACGGCAGCATGGCGGGGAAGCGGCTCTTCTTCATCTTCCAGGGATCAGCTCCAACACCCGCGATGCTGGAACGCGCCGAGTACACCGTGAGGCGCTTCGCCGGGGTCTACGGCATGGAGTACATGGGCATGGCAACCAATGCGAGAGAGGCTGCCGATCTGGCTAGTAAGATCTAGTCAGAGTGTCTTCGCACTCGGCATGCACGCGATAATTTCTCATTTTCGAAAAGTGTTCCCAGCGCAGAGCTACTGTGACAATTTGTCACAGTAGCTCTGCGGAGGCCGTTTCAACCCGTTTTAGGGGATCCTGAATTTGCGGATGATTGACTGTCGATGATGGCAGCGGTTATTGTCGAAGCAGTAATCGCTAGTGGCTTACTCGTGATGACGGTAACAAGGGATTCAATGCCTAAAACCTTGCACTCATCTTGTACCTAACTTGAACTCATGTTTTGTCGCAGCGCAGGTAGTCTTCTGTGTCACATCTGGTCTTCCCAAAATGCCACGGCATCATCGATCCATCCCTCGGCAACAGTTCCTGTTCCAAGTCCGAATCCATGTGGCAGCCCGTCGTAGGAATGAAACTCCGTGGGAATGCCCATCTCAGACATGGTATCCAGTCTTGATTTCATTGTCCGCCAGCTTGCGATACCATCGTTTGTCCCTACGGCGCTGTAAGTCGGTGGCTCGTAGCCTGTCACTTCCGAAAGTCCGGTGTAATTTACGATGACAGCCGCAGGATGCGGATAGGCTTTCTCTCCGAAATACTCCGTACCGTATGTTCCTACCCAGTCTGCCATTCTTCCGCCTGCCGATCCGCCCCAAAGAGAGTAGCCATCCGTATCAACCTGAAGTTCATCTGCATGCCGGGAGATAAAGGCGATCGCTCTCGAAAGATCCTCGCAGGCCGTCTGTGCGCCGGGACGATAAATCAGTGCAAAGGCGTTGTATCCCATCTTGGAAAGTTCCAACGCGTGGGGAAAGCTGTCGTGCATCGCACCAACGTAGGCAAAACCGCCGCCGGCGTTTACGATAGCGAACTTTGTGCCGGGATTTCCCTTAAAGAAGAACAAACCCGTATCTCTTTTCGCCGGATCTGCGCCCTTTTCCTCTTCCGTATAAATGTCATAAAAGACGGTGTCCCCGTTTTCCGCCTGATTTCTGATGTAATTGCAGATCTCCGCTGTCTTATCGGAATCTATGTAGTTGTACCAGGTAAGCGACAGATTGCCGAGTGTGCTACCGCCATAATAGCTGGAGTGCACCGGAAAAATCAGTCTGCCGTAATCACCAAAAACGGGATCGTTTATCACATCTTCAATTTTTGTATTCGTTGTATAGTGTTCTGCCATAGATTATTCCTCTGTTTCCTTCTCTGTGTCAGGTATAAGGGACGCTTCGCTCAGGCGCTAGACGTGACGCCGCATTCACCTAGGTTGAACACTCAAGGTATTCACCCACTGGTTAACAATTTGGCTTGTTTCGGGGGTTACTTCAGGTTCGGCCGCGTCCGGGTCAATCGCTACATCTTCGCCACGCACCGCAAGCCCCTGAGTGACGCTAAGGTCAGGCAGGAGACGCTGATACTCTTCGTCGATACCTGCCATGCCGCTGACCGCGTAGGTGACAAAGGGGCGAACTTGCTGACCTTGCCACTTGGCTTGCTCAACGAATGTCCTCATGATCATCGGCATGGTCGAGTTCCACACCGGAGAGCCAAGGTAGACCACCTGATAGCGAGACAGATCCGGCAGCGCATGAGCAACTGCGGGGCGAGAATCGTCGTCCTCCTCACGCACATTCCGGGCAACCGTCGCGCCGTAGTCATCTGAGTAGGGATCAGCCGCAACAATCTCATACACGTCAGCGCCAGTCTGCTTTGCTATTTCCTCAGCAAGTACGGCAGTATTGCCCTTCTTTAGGTTCTTCCGATCCCCGTCCCAGTAATTCTCTCCCGCTCGGGAAAAATAGACAACCAACGATTTATTAACGTTTGTATTCGAGCCCGCAGACGGCGTCGTTGCATTTTCGGGACCAGCCGACCCGCTGCTTTGTCCCGAGATCGCACTACATGCGGTCAGCGCGCATAGAGCTGCTGCTGTGGTGACAACAAGCAACCGACTTTTGAAAGTGTCTATCTTCATACTGTCGACAGTAGAGGTTGGGAGCGACTCCTATGCAAGACCGCGCGACCATCCGGGAGGCGGTCAAGGGGCTCTTCCGAGTTGAGTGTAGGTGAGTGGGTGTTGAGCGGGGGTTGCGGGTAAGGGTCGAGGTCCTTGATGATGAGCGGACTTCAACCCCCGCCGCCTTCACAGGACCTCGGGCGGTGTCTCACCCTACCTGCTGCTGTGTGTCGCTTGATCGTTGTGATCGGTGTGATCTGCTCGTCGGTTTGGAGGGCGATGAACGTGGCTCGCACCCCAGATGCTCTAGTACTCGATGGCGAGTCGCGCAACCAGCCGGCGGGGTGCCCGGGTTACGGGCTGAATCACACAAGGCCACGGGCGTATGGCGGTGGAGGTGAACGACGCGCCCTGGGCCGGGGTCCCGGCAAGGTTCCGGTGGTTTAAGCGACGCTGGATGTGCCGAGGACGCACCTGCCAGACGGTGATATTCCTCGAACATGACGAGCGGATGTGCGCCCCCTGGGCACGTTCGGGTGTGCGGGCGATCCGACAGTTGCGCTCCGAAGGAGCCACCATCACTGGCCTAGCCCGACAACTTGCAACCACGTGGAACACCGCGTGGTCCCATATCAAGCCATGTCTGCAAGCCGCATCTGATGACCCCGCCCGTTTCGCGGGGATTCGGGTTCTGGGGGCTGATGAGAGGCGTGTGGCATCACCAGGACCGACGCCGACGGAGCCCCCGTGAGCTCACCGGCATCGTAGACCTGACACGAGGGGAGGATCACCCCACGGCCCGCTTGAGCGGACCCGGTCCCAGGCAGGTCTGGCACCGCGCATGAGAACTGGCTGGCCGAGCACGGCGAACAGTGTCGCACCGGTATCCAGATCGCGACACTGAATCCCTTCCAGGGACAGCAAGAACACCATCGACGATCAACTCCAAGACGCCACCAGGGTCCTCGATGCCTACTCCGAATGCCCCTCATCACAGAAAGCCTAGACGCCTCCACCCACACTCAACACTGAAAAGCCAGTAAAATGCCTGGAAGAAGGTGTCACACAGGCACTGCTGGCGCAGATGGTTGGCACCTCCGCACCGTATATTAGCGGGTCGATAAACAAGAAAGAGCGCATCATCAATAAGGTCTTTGTTGATATGCTCGATAAGCTAGGCTACGACGTCCAGCTTGCCTATGCGAAGAAGAAAGGGGCTCCTGAAAAATGAGCAAAGAAAGACTCACTGCCTTTACGGATGCGATATTGGCGATCATCATGACAATATTGGTGCTGGAACTTGAGAAGCCGGAGACAGCTGACTGGGCATCGTTTTGGGCACTCAGGTCGCATTTCTTCTCCTATACGATTTCCTTCTTCTGGCTTGGCGCCATGTGGGTGAATATGCATAACCATTGGCACAGGATCAAGAAGATAGACAACAAGGTGATCTGGTGGAGCATCATCATGCTGTTTTTTGCCTCTTTCTTCCCGTATGTGACAGACTTTGTGAGCGACCACTTCACAAGCCTTTTTGCACAGATGCTTTACAGCGCGGTGGTGATATGTGTTTCACTATCCAACATGGCGCTTGCGCGAGCGGTCGCAAGGGCTAATGGCTCGACGAGCGCGTTGGACTATGGTAACCGTAAAATCGTTGCGGGCGACCTGAGCATTAAGGCAATTGGCATTGTTCTGGCGATCTTTGTTTATCCGCCGATTAACATGTTTGCAGTTATTCTGGCAGGGTGCGAGGTGACCTTCCTACCACATATTGTGAATCGAAAAAACAAGAAACGAAGTGAGATCGATGCTGTATGATCCACATCTGGATTTATTCCTGCAGGTGAACGGAACACCCGGACACCTGTGCGGCTTTACCTCTTGACCAGACTGATGGGCAGGGATGGCGAATTGAAGTGGTGATATAGCAAAGAGAGCCGAAGCGTCTCATCGGCGTGTCGACTCTCATGCAAATTCCGATTTTGTGGTATCGAAAGCAGAAAAGCATGACTTTTTCGGTCATACGGTTTTCGCCCACGTTATTTTCGGCTGAACCAATGACATCAATGCCATTGTCTCAAGGCACGCCGAGGTCGCCCTCCTCCTCGAACGCACGTAGGTCGAGTACCACCCGAAGGCCTCAGCCCAACACAACC